>NZ_JBMEMN010000028.1:0-29720 GCF_049310905.1 Gudongella sp. DL1XJH-153 | reverse complement strand
GGGTTCTTGAGACTCAACCCTCCACATACAAAGAATTTCCTTTGAAAGGAGGGAGTCGAGACAGAGTCTACTCGACGTATGCATGGAGGATATGGTAACATTATGGACCAGACAGGATGAGAGGAGCCTCAGGGATCTGGAAAGACTTGGGGTATTCAGAAACAAGGAAAGATACATAAGAGACAACTATGAAGATGTTTCAGATCACTTCATCTATCTTTACAAATGGTTTGTAGAGGCAGCATCCAAAAGAGTACCCAAACCTGAAGGAGTTGAGTTTCCGATTTGGTGTTCCATAAGCCATGAATCAATGCTAAGACCAATTCTGGGAACTGTGGCATATAAATTGCGAATACCTAAATCACAAATCATATATTTTGATGGCGGGAAGTGGGACTACGTATTAAACCACATCTACATACCCAGGGATCTTGATGATCAGGTGGAGTATATGGAGGATATCGATAAAAAGGGGTTTAAGGACCAGTTTAATTTTATAGAAGGAAAGTACTCAAGGCTATATCCCCAGGAAAGAAAAAGAGTTATGGATAGCTGGGAAAGAGTCTTTGAAATAGACCATTGGAATATTTTTTCAACTCAGGCGAATATCTGGGAGATTAAACCTGAGAATATTTTGGAAGTTTACAAGTACAGGGAATAACTAAATAGGGTTATTTGCTTGACACAAGCAGGTAGAAGTGATTAATTAATGATAACGGAGGTGGTCCAATGCATATAAGACTCAAGATGCTGCTTGGCGTATTGGTTCTTGTTATTGCAGCAGTAATAATGGTACCAAGGATGCTGAATGATAATGAAGAAGTGCCGGAGCAACCTGTAGCAGAGGAGCCGGTTGAAGTAGTGGAAGAATTCCAGGAAAAGTATCTTTTTACCACTGACTATCTGAATATGAGAACGGGACCTGGAACTGAAAATGAAAAAGTAAGAACAATTCCAGTAGGAGAAAAGGTACGTGCAATAGACTATGAAGATGGTTGGTACCTGATCGAATACAACGGGCAGACAGGTTACAGCATAGAAGATTACTTGTCAGAGCTTCTGGAGGAGGGTGAATCAAATCCAGAAAGTCCTGAAACAGATTCACCTGAGGATATTCAGGAGGAAGAGGATACTGGTGAAGTCATGAAAACCATAGACGGCATACTTCTTGTAAATAAAACTTATGGTTTGCCGTCTGATTACTATCCTGATGTTGATCCAGTAGCAAAGCAAAAGGTTGAACAAATGATAAAGGCGGCAAGTGATGAAATAAACAAAGAGATTATTGCTTTTTCTGGATTCAGAAGTTACAATTACCAGAAAAGGCTCTATAACAGCAGCGTGGAAACAGACGGTGAGGAGCATGCACAGAGATATAGCGCAAAGCCAGGCCATTCTGAGCACCAGACAGGGCTGGCTTTTGACTTGGGCGGACAAATGAAATACTGGCTTGAACCGGAGTTTGCAGATACCGAGGAAAGTATCTGGCTCGCTGAAAACGCTCATAGATTTGGTTTTATACTAAGGTATCCAGAGAATAAGGAGAGCATCACAGGATATGCATATGAACCATGGCATTTCAGGTATGTTGGAGAAGATCATGCAAAAAAGATTTATGAGCAAGGTTTAACACTGGAGGAATATCTTCTAGGCGAATAGTCTGACTGATTAAAGAAATGAATGGAGAAGGTAATACTATGGGCAGACAGGTTAAAATATCAGTAAGAAACCTTGTTGAATATGTTCTAAGATCTGGTGATATTGACAACCGCTTTCAATCCATGTCCAGAGCAGTTGAGGGTACCCTTGCCCATCAAAAGGTACAGGGATCATATGGAGAGAAGGACCTGAAGGAAGTAACCTTGAAGCACCAGATACAGGTTGGTGAGACCCTGTTTCTTGTCGAAGGAAGGGCAGACGGTATACTTTTTGATGAAGAAGGTGTAGTTGTCGATGAAATAAAAAGCACCGCAAGGGACCTGAAGGAAGTTGGAGATGGAATAAACCTTAGACACTGGGCTCAGGCAATTTGCTACGCTTACTTTTATGGACTCCACAATGAACTCCCTGAAATCATTGTCCAGCTTACATACTTTCACCTGGAAACAGAAGAGACCAGGAAAATAAGGAGAACACTCACATTCTCAGAAACCGAACAGTTTTTCCTTGATCTGTTGCAAAAATACATAAACTGGGCAAGTCTGACATTTTCATGGAAGGAAGAGAGAAACTCATCCATTATGAATCTGGACTTCCCATTTCCAAAATACAGAAGAGGGCAGAGGGATCTAGCGGTTGCTGCCTACAAGACAATAAAGGAAAATAAGGCCCTCTTTGCACAGGCACCCACTGGAATAGGAAAGACAATGTCTGTACTCTATCCTGCCATAAGGGTGATGGGTGAGGATTCAATCGAAAAAATCTTCTACCTTACAGCAAAGACAATTACACGGGAGATTCCCCTTTATTCCATGCAGTTACTCCAGGAAAGAGGGTTAAAAGCAAAGACACTGGTTATCACGGCAAAGGAAAAGGTCTGCTTGAATGACCAGGTCAAGTGCAATCCAAAGGATTGCCCATATGCAAAAGGTCATTTTGACAGGGTAAACGATGCAATAATGGATATCTTTAAGAACGAGAATTTTTTAAAGAGAGATACTATCCTTGACTACTCGAGAAAGCACCAGGTATGTCCATTTGAATTTCAGCTTGATATAAGCCTTTTTTCTGATGTTGTAATCTGTGATTACAATTACGTTTTCGATCCCCAGGTATACCTAAAAAGATTCTTTGACATGGAAAAGGGAGAGTATGTTTTTCTTATAGACGAGGCACATAATCTTGTGGACAGGTCTAGGGAGATGTTTTCTGCTTCTCTTGAAAAGTCGGTCTTGCTGAATGCTAGAAGAATTGTCAAGGATATTGACCCAAAGCTGTACAAGGCATTGTATGGGATTGTAAAGATAATAAATGAATACAAGAACAACCACCTGACCGGTGAAGGATACTATCAACGGGAAGAGATAATAGACCTATACTTTCCAATAAAGAGGGCTCTTGCAGGTATGGAGAGCTTCCTGATGGAAAGGAGGGAAGCGCAGGGTTACGATGATATTCTTGATCTTTATTTTCAATTGACCAGCTTTATTAAGATATCAGATATGTATGATGATAGCTTTGTTACAACCCTTGAAGAGAGATCAGGGGATGTTCTCTTGAGACTCTTTTGTGTGGATGCTTCCGGACACATAAGGCGTGCTTTGAAAAGAGGCATATCTGCAGTTTTCTTCTCAGCTACATTGACACCGATGAGTTATTTTATGAACCTTCTTGGTGGAGGGGAAGAAGACTACAACATAAGATTGAAGTCTCCATTCCCAAGAAAGAATCTTGGATTGATGATAAGGGGAAACTTGTCCACCAGATACAAGGACAGAGAGGATACCTACAGGGAAATAATGGGAATGATACAGAGCTTTGTAACCTCCAGAAAGGGAAATCACATGATCTTCTTTCCTTCATACGTATATATGAACAGGGTATACGAGGAATTTGTGGATAACTATCCCCAAATGCGAACACTTATCCAGAGGGGTGCAATGAATGAAAAGGAACGGGAGGAATTTCTTGAATCATTTAAGGATGGTGAGAACCTTGTAGCCTTTGCAGTTCTTGGGGGAGTATTTTCAGAAGGAATTGATCTTTCCGGGGACAGACTGATTGGAGCTGTTGTTGTTGGTGTGGGAATGCCGCAAATAGGTTTTGAGAGGAATATTATAAGGGATTATTTTGACCACAATCTTGGCCAGGGTTTTCATTACGCATATACTTATCCAGGTATGAACAAGGTTTTGCAGGCTGTGGGAAGGGTAATAAGAACAGAAGATGACAGGGGAACAGTGTTATTGATAGATGATAGATACCTTCAGGGTACATACAAGAAGCTTATACCCCCAGAATGGAAAGATTATGGTAAGGTATGGGATTTGGAAAGTCAGGTTGAATACCTGAGGGAATTTTGGGAGGGTGAAAAATGAGAAGATCGAAAATCCTGATACTTGGAATTATGGTTGCACTGCTTGTTGCACTTCCAGTTTGGGGTAATTCCTCGGAACCACCATCAATACTCCTTATTGTACCGGGAGCACCTGATGAACTTGTTGTAAGTGTTGGAGAAGGGGATAATTACATAGAGGCTGCAAGAAGGGACAAGCTGCTGGAAAGCTATTTTCTCTTCTATTACAGTGATACAGATCCGGTTGATAACTTGCAGCTAAAAGCAAAAGGAGACGGATATGACCTTTCAGTCCCTGTAGGGGACCTTGCCCAGCGATACCAGAATGTTTATACCCTGGACCTTGACGAAGGTAGTCTGACAGAGGGCAAGGACCCCTTAAGAGCGGCCTTGTATGTCTCGATGAGGGTTGTACTCACACTGATTATTGAAGGGCTTATATTCCTCCTCATGGGCTTTAGAAGCCGAAGGTCCTGGATTGTATTCCTCGTGGTAAACCTTATTACACAAGGAGCGTTGAATCTTTGGATAAACACAGTGACATACAATGACTACTCGCTTTTCTTCGGATTGGTATTCTATGAATTTGTGATAGTTATTGTCGAGATGGTTGCCTTCCTGGGATTGCTGAAGGAGCACAAGAAGTGGAGAAGGATATTGTTTGTGCTGATTGCAAATATTATGAGTCTGTTAGTTGGAGGATATATTCTAACGGTTCTTCCCTACTAGAAATGAATATTGACAACAAAAGAATCATATGGTAATTTTAAATTAGCACTCTTAACACATGAGTGCTAATTTCTATTTTAATAAAGGAGAGGATAGAATTGGAAAAAAAGGAATTTCAAGCGGAGTCCAGACGATTGTTGGATTTGATGATCAATTCCATATACACCCACAAGGAGATTTTTCTGAGGGAGCTGATTTCAAACGCCTCTGATGCAATCGACAAGATATATTACAAGGCGCTGACAGACGACACAATTCAATTCAACAAGGACGACTACTATATCAGAATATCCACTGACAAGGACAAGAGGACACTAACAGTAACCGACATGGGTATAGGAATGACCAAGGAGGAACTGGAGGACAATTTAGGGATAATAGCTAAAAGTGGATCTCTTAACTTTAAAAAAGCCGTGGAATCTAAGGATGGCTACGATATTATCGGCCAGTTTGGAGTAGGATTCTACTCTGCATTTATGGTTTCAGACAAAGTTGTAGTAACAAGTCGTGCTTTTGGAGAGGACACAGCATACAAGTGGGTTTCAGAAGGTGCTGAAGGATACACAATTGAAGAGACAGAAAAGAAAGAACCTGGTACTGAGATAATCCTTACACTAAAAGAGTCAAATGAAGATGAGGATTACGACCAGTATCTTGAAGAGTATACTATTAAGAGAATCGTAAAGAGATACTCAGATTTCATAAGATACCCAATAAAGATGATGGTTTCAGAGCACAGGAAGAAGGAAGACTCAGATGAGTATGAAACTGTGATGGAGGAAAAAACCATCAACAGCATGGTTCCAATCTGGAGAAAGAACAAGAATGAGCTGAAGGATGAAGACTACGAGAACTTCTACTCAGAGAAGCATTTCGGGTTCGACAAGCCTTTGAAGTGGAGCCATATGAGAATTGACGGGATGCTAAGATACGATGCAATAATCTATATCCCTTCAACTGCGCCATTTGACTATTATACAAAGGAATATGAGAAGGGACTTGAGCTATATTCAAGCGGGGTCCTGATTATGAATAAATGTCCGGAGCTTTTGCCTGACTATTTCAGCTTTGTTAAGGGAATTGTTGATTCAGAGGATCTTTCACTTAACATATCAAGGGAAATGCTGCAGCATGACAGACAGCTTAGACTTATGGCAAAGAAAATCGAGGAGAAGATCAAGGATGAGCTGATGGACCTTCTTGAAAACAACAGAGAAAAATATGAGGAATTCTTCGGTAATTTCGGGAAGCAACTTAAGTATGGCCTCTACTCAGACTATGGAATGAACAAGGATAAATTGAAGGAATTGCTCCTATTCCACTCATCAAAGGAAAAGAAGCTTGTTACCCTTAAGGAATATGTGGAAAGAATGCCTGAAGATCAAAAGTACATCTACTATGCAACTGGAGATTCAGTTGACAGAGTAGATAGAATGCCTCAAACGGAACTAGTCAAGGACAAGGGATATGAGATACTCTACTTGACAGACGAGGTGGATGAGTTTGCGATAAAGGTACTTCAGGAATATGAAGAGAAGGAATTCCGATCTGTTTCAGGAGATGATCTTGGCATTGAGGAAGATGCAGTGGAGGAAGAAGATAAAGAAGAAGGCAAGGAAATATTCCAGGAAATGAAAAACGCACTTGGTGACAAGGTCAAGGAGGTAAGATTCTCCAAGAGACTTAAAAACCACCCAGTTTGCTTTGCAACTGAAGGTGAAATCTCAATTGAGATGGAGAAGGTCCTTAATACAATGCCAAACTCTGGTGATGTTCATGCGGAAAAAATTCTTGAGATAAATCCTCACCATGAGATCTTTGGAAAATTAAAGGCAGCACTGAAGAATGACAAGGAAAAGTTCGGACTATACACAGAGCTTCTCTACGATCAGGCAAGATTGATAGAAGGACTGCCAATTGAAGATCCTGTGGATTTCGCCAACAAGATTGCCAAACTTATGTAAATAAAACCCCCCATTCCAGGCTAAGGAATGGGGGAACTCATTAATAACGTTCAGTAATATATTTCACTGCCTCTTTTAATACATCCAAGTCCGGATGCCTCACTATTATTGCTTCTTCTCCCATGGCTGCAACAAAAATAGGTGGATTCGGCGCGTCATAGACAATCATATCCCCATACTTAGAGTAGATTGCTTCCTTTGTGTGCATCAGTGGATTCATGCTGGTCTTAAGTCCTAAAAATGCACAAAAGTATTTTCTTTCAAGAAGAGGTATTGGATTCTTCCCGGCAACTAGCTGTGCATATTGTTTATAGATGTCGGCATCCATTGAGTAATTAATTGTTTCTAGACACAGTCCACCCGGAGGTCTTGCATTAAGCTCAAGAGCCACCAGACTACCATTGTCCAGTCTGAAGAATTCAAAATGGAAAAATCTTTCCCTCAATTGAAAGGCTTCAATTACTTTGGTACCCATTTCCATAACGTCGTCAGGAATAAATCTTTGTACATAGAAAATACTGTCTCTACCCTCATTTACTGTCTCCATCAATCCAGACCCGTAATGCATTGAAGAGACTGCTGATATTTCACCATCTGCATCAACAATTCCATCGAATGTGTAGATGTCTCCTGTAATAAACTCCTCCATAATATATTCATAATCAGGTTTGGTTTGAAAAAACTTCTGCAAGTCATCTTCATTGTGTATCTTGTAGGTAAATGAAGCGCCAACACCAATGTCTGGCTTTGCGCATACTGGATAACCAGTTTCATCAATAAGCTTAAATGCATCCTGGATGCTGTGAACAATACTGCCTCTTGCAACGGGAATTCCTGCTTCTACGAATACTTCCTTCATCTTAGACTTATGCTTTACAAATGCTATTTCATTTATTTTAAATCCTGGTATGTTAAAGTCAGTTCTAAGACCTGCATCCAATTCGAGCCAGTACTCATTTTGTGACTCGATTCTGTGGATCCTTCCGTGGCGGAAGGTAAGGAAAGCAACGGCTCTTAAAACTTGATCATAATCCTCAAGACTCTGGACCTTGTAGTATTCAGTAAGTGCATAACTTAATTTCGGATCCAAGTATTCAAAATCTGGAGAACCTATACCCAGAACATTGACACCCTCCTCCTTCAGGCGGATTGCAAACTGCTTGAAGTTTGAAGGGAAATCGGGTGATATGAGTATGTAGTTCATGAAACTCCCCCCTTTTGATTTGATAAACCATATATACCTATTTAAAGCAGTAAACTAACAATTGAATTGTGTAATTCTAAATTAAGTACTACCTATCCTTGAATTTTGGGTATATTAAAAGGTGAGAGGTGATTTTGGATATGCTACATATTGAAAAAACTTACTCATCCTTTGACAGGGAGGAGTTTTTGGAATACTTTAATGAAAAGGGAAGAAATCTGGGAAATGGCAAGTTTGCAGGAAAAGGCTGGGAAGTGATTGTTGGCGATGAATTCATGAGAATGGTGGGGGCATTTCCCTTCAAGTCCTTAAAGCTTAAAATTCTGGTGGAGGAAGGAATCTCTGAAGACTTTCTTGAAGACCTAAGAAAGAGCTTTCTTCGGGGAGGAGGCTAGGAAAATACATTGAAAATCATAAGGTTTTTCTATATAATTAGACTAGCGAGTAAAGAGGGAGACGAAATAGTCTCCCTTTTATCATGTCAGGAGGATTCAGATGTCAAGAAAATCAAGGGTAATAGAATTTAATATAGATAGAGTGGACTTTCCAAACAAAGGAATAGGAACTTTTGAAGACAGAAATATTAGAATTAAGGGAGGAATTCCAGGTCAGAAAGTGAAGGCAAAGGTAGCTAAGAGAAGAAAAGAATATTGGGAGGCAAAGCTTATTGAAGTGCTGGAGAAGTCACCTCTTGAAACAGAAGAAGGCTGCCCTCACAAGGATGTATGCGGAGGATGTACCTATCAGTCATTGACCTATGAGAACGAAAAGAATCTTAAACTTAAGCAGGTCCAGGCGCTCTTTGACAAGGAGGGATTGGGCGTAAAGATCGAAGGAATCGAGGAATCACCTGATCTGGTAGGCTACAGAAACAAGATGGAATACACATTTGGTGATGAAGAAAAAGATGGTCCTCTTGCCCTTGGTCTGCATATGAAGGGGAGGTTCTACGAGGTGGTAAATACTGACCACTGCAATATTGTAAACAAGGATTTTACGATTATTAGAGAAACAGTAAGAAGTCATTTTGACAATCTAGGACTTCCATTCTACAACAAAAGAGCCCATGAAGGCCTTCTTAGACACCTGGTAATAAGAAGAGCTGGAAGCACTGGAGAGATTCTTGTAAACCTTGTTACATCAAGTCAGATTGAAATCGATAGAGAGAGTTTCGTAAAAGCTCTTCTTTCATTATCTGATCTTGAGGGAAAGATCACCGGGATTCTTCATACAATAAACGATGGATTGGGAGATACTGTTACAGCGGATAAGCTTGATACACTTTACGGAACGGATATAATTCATGAGGAAATTCTAGGTCTTAAATTCAAGATTTCACCATTCTCATTCTTCCAGACAAACACCAGTGGTGCTAAAAAGCTTTATTCAATCGCAAGGGAGTTTGCAGGGGAGAAGGAAGGCAGAATCATATTCGACCTTTATTCTGGTACCGGAACAATAGCCCAGATGATGGCAGCAGTTGCAAAAAATGTAATAGGAATTGAGATTGTTGAAGAGGCAGTGGATATGGCAAGGGAGAATGCCAAGCATAACAGCCTGGACAATGTGGAGTTCATAGCAGATGATGTGTTCAAAGGAGTTGAAGAGCTAACCGAAAAACCCGACCTTATAATCATAGATCCACCAAGGGATGGAATCCACCCAAAGTCAATTGACAAAATCATTGATTTCGGACCAGAGGAGTATGTCTATATTTCATGCAACCCAGTTACACTTGTAAGGGACCTTAAGATCTTTAAGGACAGAGGATATGAAATAAAGAGAGTTAAACTTATGGATATGTTTCCTAGGACACCACACGTTGAGACCGTCTGTCTAATTGAACGTAAATAATCACCGAAATCAAGGGGTTCAGGGGATTTTCAATCAGACAGTTTTGTGTGTTTAAGTCTTTGTAAACTGAAACATAACCTTTAGTTAACCCTATAAGTTGTACGTTTTGCGAAAATGATTGAATGATTTAACAAAAGGGAGAATGTAGTAGCAGAATAAGAGAATACGGATTGCTAATATTTTGATTGGAGCATCTTATGGTTTTACGAGAAGAAAGGGGAAGAGTAAAAAAATGAAAAAGTTTGATAATCAGAACGCATGGGATCTCATTTCAAAATCAAACAATCCATATACTGGTGGTTTGACTGATACAGATATCCATCAGGCAAAACGGGGCAAACCAGAAATTAGAGTTACTGATAATAAGATAGTCCCTAAAGATTGGCTAGGAGACTTATCTGATAGGCATATACTTTGTTTAGCTGGCGGTGGAGGACAACAAGCACCTTTGCTAGCAGCGGCTGGAGCAAAAGTTACAGTATTAGATATTTCCGATGGGCAGCTTAATCAAGATAGAATAGCGGCCAAACGATGGAATTTAGAAATAAATATAATGCAAGGGGATATGACTGATCTTTCTCGATTGGATGACTCACAATTTGAATTGATAATACAGCCGATATCAAATCAATTTATTCCTGATCTAACTAAACTTTGGTCCGAATGTTTTCGGATATTATCTTATCAAGGTATCCTGATTTCAGGATTTATGAATCCTCATCAATACTTATTTGATTTACCACTTTTAGATAGCAAAGGATTAATGAAAGTATCAAATCGATTGCCTTTTAGAGGAGATATCGATCTATCAGATGAGAAGCGAGCTGATTATTTTGGAACACATGGAATGGTGGAATTTAGCCACAGCTTGGAAGCGCAGATAGGAGGGCAAATCAGAGCTGGATTTTATATTGATGGGTTTTATGAAGACTATCGTTCCGATGGAACCCTCCAAGAATATTTTCCAGAGTTTTATGCAACAAAAGCAAAAAAAGGACTCAGAATGGATTGAAAAGATAATCTGGTGTAATATAAGTGACTAGAACCTGACGATTTAGTTTAAATGGGGGGATGAAATAAGTATTTACCCCTGTAGGCGTTGAATTTGTTAAATTGTATAAGAAAAATTTATTAGCGCATGTTGAAACGGTAGTATTGTTGGAAAAAAGTAGCTAACAATTAAAAAGCATGTGGAGTGATCGGGATGCCAAAAAAATATTATAAAAGCATAATGGCACATTTTAGAGAATTGCTGGTGAGTAAGGGTACACCTATAAAGTATATGGCTACAATATCAATAGTGACAATCCTGGGTACCATTCTTGCCGCTTATATTCAAATAGTTACGGTTCAGATTCCGGCAATGACGCTACATCCAATTGCTTTGCCTATTGTAGCTTCTTATTGGTTAGCAGCTTATTTGCCATATCACCATTTTAATTGGATGATAATTTATTTGGTGACTTCTCTCGTAATCTATTCTTTTTTGTTTCTACCCATACTCATGCGCACAAAGTTCAGCACACGACTTGCTTTTATAAGCATCCAGATCAGTATTATTTTTGCTTATATACTCATTAATTATCAATTCTACAAAGTTTTTATAAGGTGGATGTCTGTATAAATAAGGACAAATGGTAGATTGTTTTGTACATGTACATCAAATATACTATCAAGATAAGTAACGATATAAAATGATTCGAGTAAATTTCATATTTCTAAAAACATTGAAAAATGAACAATTTTTTCATAATCAAAAAGGGTTTCACCCCTCCCCGGTCGAAGTATATAAGTGACGAAACATATACACTTCACAGAAAGGAATGAACCCTCACTGTGTGCATTCGGCAAGAAATCATTTTAGCACATCTTTTAAAAAAGACAGAAACTTATAGAAACATTAAAAAAAAGGGGAAGATATAAAATGAAACTAAATCAAATAGATCCAATTATTTTACTTATAGTCAACCTGATTTTTACTGTTATAAGTTCTGTGTACATAATATCTACAAATTATTATCAGTTAAACGGTGTTGAAAAATTACTTGTCGGCTACTTTATTATCATATCAGGTATCTATTTTATTGGTCTCAAATTGGTAAATAACAAAAATACAAAAAGCAAAATGCGAGTTGGAAAGGGCCTTTATCACGCTAGTATTACGATGAATATTATTGCGATAGTTGGTTATATTACTTACTTCTTAGCAGGAGATATCTTTATTGGGTATGATTTTCAGTTAGGACTTTTGATTACGGTACTAACTCCAGTCATTGCCCTTGTATCAGGAATCACTACATATATTGTTAGTTTTCTAAAAAGTAAAAAGGAATAATTAGGAATGATTAAAGAAGGGGTTGAGTCGAGATACGTTATAATTTGAACATTTTAAACTCCACTATTTTACATATTATAAATAAAACTTTTATTAATGCTAATTATTATTACAAGTATACAGAAAGAGACACCAATATTACTAATTAGAAAGGTGATGGGTGTGCTCATTGCTATAATCGCTAGTGGGCAAGCATTGGGTCAGATTTCTTAGGATGGGTAATTGAGAGATTTGCTACCAATCTTCCCGAAGTCATTATAGTAGTAGCTTTAATTACAATTGAAATTAGTATAAACGCAAGAAGAGAATTTAGAAAGCCACAGAGTCAGCCAGAACAAATGATTGTTTAATTGAAATTTTTGGAGATTGATATTGATATGTACCCACACACTACCATTTCTAGATAATCAGTAAAAAACCGGTTAATATGTTCCCGCATATGTCGGGTACAAAAATTGACTTCTGACATTATACCATCAACTCAAGGCACATTGAGATTTTCAAAAGTGAAAATGGAGGGATAGGAAATGAGTATCTACACAGGTCACAGTATGTTTTGTTAAATTGTATAAGACTTATGTGATACCGCACGTGAAAACCGTCTGTCTGCTTACAAGAAAATAAATGTATAAGCCCTTGAAAATTTCGTACTTAAGCTGTTTTCAAGGGTTTGTTTATTTTTTATGGCGGATAAAATGATAGATTTTGGGTGTGTTTTAAGGGAATATGGTTTAGATGCTGAATTGAGCTAACCTTTGTAAGTGTAGTTTTGCTTTCATGGTTCAATCGTTTAGCAAAAGTATAATTCGATTATACGTAGTATTAATAATTGTTTTGAAAAGGAAAATAGCAATACACTCGATGCCAAAGGAGAGATAATGCTTACAATACTATCATCGCTCGCCCAGGATGAAAGCAGGTCCATCAGCGAGAAATCCACATGTGGAATTAGAAGACATTTTGAAAACGGACAATTCAAGATCAGCACTAAGCGATTTCTAGGCTATTCCAATCAAATTAAAGTTAATCCCGGTTTACATTGATAAAAATTAGATAATATCTTATAATTTTAGATAAGATATTATGCAAATATTTAAGTAGCCTCGGGTGCATATACGAGGGTTTTATTTAGGAAAATCAATAATAAAGCAGATAAAAGGGAGATAATTACATGAACAAGATTAAAAAAATTGGTGCTATCGCATTAATTTGCTGTTTAGCATTTGTTATTATAAGTTTTATTTCATCTACAAACTTATATGGGAAATGGTATTTATATAATGGGAGCGATATAAATACAGATTCTAATATATCAAAACAATTAAATCCGAAGGATTATATAGAAATTTCAAAAGGAACTATGAAGACGTTTAGCAGTGATGGTAAAAATGGAGTTGCTGGACTTAGGATTAGAGGAAGCAAAGTATATAGTGGTGATGCAATATTTAAATATAGAATAACTAAAATTGGAGAGCATAAAATTTTAGTTTTAGAATTAATAGGATATAAATTTGGTCATACAAAATATCCTATTAAAAATTCTGAGAAATACACATATGCACTTGATAAAAATATTAATTTTGAATAATAAAAATGTCATTTAGTATTAATGAACAATTTTCTAGAAAGACGAATTAAGGGAATCCCATAAGGGGTTCCCTTAAAAACACTATAATATCAACAAATAGAGTGATTATTAAGTAAGGGGAGGAATGATAATGAAGAAAAAATATTGTATAATTTCAAATATTACTCTTCTATTGTGGTATTTTTTAGCTATGACTGGGGTTTACTTTGGAAATAAATATTTGGTTACGAGTTCTTATAAAGATGAATGGTTATTTATGATTATTCCATTGATTATATTTATAATATTTATCATTAAAGAAAAATTAGGGAAATACATTCTATTATCATGGCTATCTATGTGGTTTATTATTCAGTTTTTAAGTCATGAATGGTACACAATATTTGGAAGTGGTTTTATGGGAACAAAAGAAGGAAAAATTGAATATTTTAAGGATGCAATAAAGTTTATTAATTCAGAGACAATGTATATCCCAGATGTGTATCATATTATTCTGCATATTCTTATAATTGTTGCGATTGTTACGACAGCGATTTATTGTTTTAATAAAAACACAGCGAGATGAATTCCGATTAGTCCAAGATACCTAACATATCATATTATATATCCAATTCTATTTAGAATGCTTTATGCATGTGGACTTAGAATTAATGATGATTACAACAGCTCTCCTGTATACTGTCAGTTTAGAAAATTTATGGCCTTGATATGAGACTAAAAGCGTCATCATCACAACCAATATCGAATTTGACAGATGGAAAGGATTCCTGATTAATGAAAAGCTTATAGATGCAATAGTTGACAGGCTTGTACACCATTCACATATGTTGATATTTTCATGAAAAAGCTATCGTATGGAAAATTCGTTGATGAAGTGATCCTGGTTGGTACTGGTAATTGTATTTTTGATTGCCAAAAACATATATAAGTAACTAATGCAATTTTGGTTTTATATCCAAAATAAACAATATTATTTGCTTTGATAAAGTGTTAAAGGGTAAAAAAAACAATAGAATTAATTCAATTATCATGAATAAAAAAGATAAGAACAAGAGTAAAAATCAAAATTGTTTTTATAATCAATATATGGGAGGGTTGCCAATGAATCGGCGGTTGAAACTTAAACGAAGAGTAATATTTTTACTAGCTTGTCTATTAATCTTTTGGTCCCTAGGCAGCGTGTGGGCTGATGAATTATTTGATGAAAAAGGCGATATAAACATGGAGGTTTTTGAACGAGACTGGATTAAATATTCTGATTTTGATGATAATATTCCAATTGAATCTAGGAGTTATGAAGTTCAACAAGCAATTAAATTGGATAATGAAATTGAGAAAATTGGTAGTGAAATCCTTTATCTCGAACTAATTTTAGAGATGGAACGAAAATCCAGATTAGAGGAAATAGAGTATAAAAGAGCTTTGGTAAATAGACATCGTGGCAATATTGTTAAATCACTTATACGAATGGCATATTTTACTTATGATACGGCTAAATCAGCTGCGGATGTTGCAAAATCAGGTGCTGAGAATATATTAGAAGCTGCATCGAATATTGAAGTTTTAGGCGAAATGATTGGTTTAGTCGATCATTTTAACCCAAATGACCATACCGAATCTGAAAAAGTAATACGAACGGGTGGTATAACATTATTAAGTAGTGGACTTGACTTTGAAGAGACCGCTGAAGCGATGGTTGATGAAATTATTCCTGATATTAAATTATCAGATGAAGCTGATAGTGTTAAATTATCTGAGGAAGATATTGATAAACTTGCCGCAGCTCATTTGAAAAACAGGCAACTAGATATCTCCATAGCAGAAAGTTACAGTGTATGTAATGATATGCGTAAAGAAGTCAAAAATTTAGAAATAACTATGATGAGCTTATTTGATGAACGGGAAAAATTTAATCAAGCTGAAAAAGATCGTGTATATGATATGCTTAAAAATTCAAATAAAGATCAATCTAACTCGAATAATAGCAATGCGGATAAGGCTAATTTTGATCCTATAGAAATATTTCCAGCAGAAATAAATGTTCCCGAATTAGAAGGTTTAGGCTATGAAATTACTAAAAATGATCCCGATATTTTAAACCATGATACTTTAAGGGCATCCTATGAAGTAAATTATAGTGCTATTAAAGAATACCCTAATTCTGAGAATATTGTTGAAATGAAGAGTAGCGTCAGGTTTGAGTTTGTTTATATAAATCCGAGTCATGAAAGTTATGACTTTAATTCCTCATCTGATTATGACTTAAAAAAGGCCATGACTGATATTGATATTATAAAATCTAGTTATAGTGGAAATAACGAGAAAGGATTTTCGCAAATTGAAAACTCAAACACAAATAAGAAGATTAATGTGAAATATGTATACCAAACTTACCCCCAAAAACCAGAATATGATTTTTCAAGAGGTGTTTATCTTGAATTAGATGAACCCTATGTTGTATATATCCATATTGGCGGAGGGACCTATGAAAGTGAATATGCTACGATATTAGGTGCTTTACAACAATATGCAGAAACATTGAAAGAAAGCGTAAAAGAGAGTGTCACTATAAAGTGAAGGAGGAGTAACAATGCGCAAGTCAATGATATTCATTTGTTTTATTGTATTACTCATAAGCTTTGTAGGATGCGGGAAAGATAAGTCCTTTGAAGTTGTTGATGAGGCTTCCCAAATTAAATCGAATTCTGAGGGTGTTGACTTTGAAGGATCCGTAAGTTTTGATGGAGAAACAGTTCCGTTTAATCGAGTATATGATGATGTAAATAACGAAAAAGATTTTAAAGAAAGAAGAATGTATTACAAAGATGAGCAACTTCAATTTGTAAGTTGGGATAAGAATAATGATGGTATGAAGGATTTCTGGATTCGAATGGTAGATGGTGAATATGCTGATTTGCAGATGGAAGATACAGACTTTGATGGTAAGGTTGATATAGTTACAAAGTTTGACTCTAAAGGTAGAATTATCCAGTAAAAATGTAAGCGCATGTTCTAGTACACATATTTATAGCAGTCCAGACATGATAAAATCATCTCACAACTAAAGAGGTGATTTTTTATTCATAATAATCCATTCAAAGCAAGAATTGTTGGAAGAGCGGAAGATTATAAATGGAGTAGCTACAGGAAATACATAAGCAGTGATAACAAAGCAAGAGGGCAACAGTTTAAATTTGTGCTTAGCCTCTTAAACAATAGTATAGAGGAGTTTAAGAACTTTCATATGATTGAAGATAGTAATGAGTATCTTTAAATAATAGAAGATCTTGAAAAAATTAGAGAAGAAAAGGCTCAGGAAATTATTGCTGAATGTTGTGTAAAACATGAATTGTTTTATGTAGAACAAATGAGAATTAATAAAAGCTTAAGAAATGAATTGATAGCGAAGTTAATATCTAGAAGTGGGCTTTCATACAGGTCAATTTCTCGTTTGCTGGAGATGCCATATAGTACCATTCGAGAAGTAGGGAAGAGCATATTCTCAACCAAACAGAACTGGCACGGACCCTCTTAAGTTTACCATTTAGGGACGGTAAGATATACTTAACTTAGGAGGTGTTTCTCTTGAATAAAAAATACTCTGATGAATTTAAATTAGCTGTTATCAAAGACTATTACGATAGTCCTCTTGGAGTTAGAGCAATAGCGATGAAATATAACTTACCATCAAAGAACCATATAACCAACTGGGAACAACAACTAATCAATAAAGGACTTCTACCTCCAGACTCAACAAAGCCTGTCAAAGCTGTAGCAAGGTCCAAGGAGTCCGTTGTACACAAAGATGACCGAACTCCTCGCGAAAAGGAATATGAAGAAGAAATCGAGGTTATAAAAGCCCGTGTAGAGTATCTTGAAAGTCTTAAATCTCTAAAACCTTATCTTAAAAAAAAAGAATCAAAGAAACCAAATACGAAGTGATCCTTAAACTAGAATATAAATACCCGATATGGCTACTCTGTGAAGTAGCTGGTGTAAGCAAAGCTGCGTATCATAAGTACAAAAGAAAACCCTCAAAACCAAACAAGACAAAATATTTGATTGAAGAATTAATAGTTCTCATACACAAAAAATCAGGTCGACGTAAAGGATACCGATCAATTAAATATGATCTGAAAAACAAGTATGAACTTATCGTAAATCATAAAAAAATCCTTAGAATAATGAGAGAAAAAGGCATTTATTCTATACTGACAAAGAAACCAAAAAGACCCAAGGAACAACACATAATAAAGGAAGATCTTTTAAAGAGAGATTTTTCTGTATCCGTACCTGGTAAAAAGTACGTGACTGATATAACATATATACCAACCAGAAGAAAAATGATTTATCTTTGCACAGTAATTGACTTATACAATAATGAGCCTGTCGCTTGGAATATCAGTGATACACAGGATAAATTTCTAAGCATTGACACAATCAAGTTGCTATCAAAAAAAGTAGATCTAGCTAACAGCATTATTCATAGCGATCAGGGAGTTCATTACACCAGCAAAAAATACGTTGAGCTCCTAAAAGATCTTGATATTCAACAAAGTATGTCAAGAAAGGGTAACTGCTGGGATAATGCAAAAGCTGAAAGTTTCTTTGGCCACTACAAGTCTGAAACAGTTCATCTAGTAAAAAGAAGGCTCAAGGATATTCATGAAGTCAACTCAATAACAGAGGAATTTATGGATTATTATATTTATGACCGTCCTCAAAAAAGACTTAATGGGTATACTCCAAGTCTATATAAATCACTTAATAATCCTTCATAAAAATTCGAAAATAAACCGTACCCAAATAGTAAACCTTTAAGGTAGTATGCCAAACCGTCCCCAATGATTCTGTCAAACCGTCCCCAATGATTTACCCAATGATTCTTATAGTCAAAAAACAAATTAAAAAATAAAGATTGAAACGATATTGGAGGATGCGAGAAATGCAAAAACTTTTTCTCAATGATTACGCTAAAACTGTGAAATACCCATTGATTCGTGTGATTGGAATCTGGCTAGTATTGATTGGATCCGTTATTACTTTAGCAACTCTAGTTGGTGGTAGATTTGAATTAAACCCTTTTGTTTTTATGGGTGGATATGGAATAAGTCTTTATATCACAGAGCTTAATCCATATGTGAAGAGAAAATACTCTCTTAAGGGCGAATTGAATGCTCTACAGAAAAGAATGTCTAAGTATGGTGATATCTCACTGTTTCCGTTAATGTTTATTATGGGTGGCTCATTTATCCCTAGCGGTGATTGGCGCATGGTATGGCTGGGCACTTTGATAGCTACAGGGATTCATTTTCTTCTATTCATTCCTGTTCATGGTAGAGTTATGCTACATCTTAGTGTGATGTGCACAATTTGGCCAATCACAGGTATGTTTTTTAAAGAAGTACCGTTTCTGTTTTTTGGTGTTGTAGATGGATTGGTTAAAATTGGTTTTGGAGTATACCTATTTCTTAGATATGATGCTTATTTGACAAAAAGAGCTTTTGTTGATGAGGGATAAGATGATTATAAAAATACTGAGTTTGATTTAAATGTTTTTAGGAGGAGTATCTTATTTTTGCCGATACTCAGAGAGTTCAGCTTAATCATATCATGTGAGGAGAAAAGATTATGATAATAAGATATTTGGTAATTTTAATTGTTTCCTTATTGGTGGATTCGTTTTGGCATATTTTCATAGCTCCCAAGTTATTTCGAGAACAAATTGGTCATCTTATGGCAAATAAAACAAAAATATATGCGGGAGTTTTCTTTTATTTGATAAATGCTGCAGCTATATTGGCATTTGTAATAAATCCATCGGTTGAAAAGCAAAATATAATACATGCGCTAGGATATGGTGGATTTTTAGGTTTTGCCATGTATGCTACCTATAACTTTACCAATCTTGCACTACTTAAAAATTGGCCTATAAAGCTAACGCTCCTCGATCTGGCGTGGGGAACCTTTTCCACAGCAACAACTTCAATTATATCCTTTGCACTAATTCACTATATTTAGTTTGTCCCAGATATATTCTAGCACCAGGGGTCATCCACCTACCAGTCAGAATGAATAGTAAAAAAGCACTTATAAGGATATGGTAATGATAAATAGGGTATAGTTTGATTGTAGACATTTATATTGATGTTTGATAAAAATGTAGGTAAAGAGCTTGCAAAAGGCGTAGCCAAGGCTGCTAAGAATAGTGGAGTGTCCAGAATATAGGGAGGGTGATACTGTGGAGTACGTAATTAAAGAAGCCAAGGATTTTTACAAAGTGATAAAACTTAAGGAATTCAGAAAAACTGAGGGAGTGACCTTTGATGTTATGGTCCAATCAATGATTCCAAAGATTGATGCTCTCGACAGGGTTATTCACCAAAAAGGAGCCATTTCTCCAGGGAAGGTAGGTTCGGTTGAAAAGGCATGGTACATGCATACCCATCAGGAGGATAATTTATTTGTCCTTCATGGAGTAAGATACGTAGAGCTTTATAAGCCAGAGCATGGTGAAATTGAAAGGTTCACTATTACACCTGACTATATTGAACACAATGGAGAAAGGATCCTGGAAGGTGGGGGGCTAGTAACCTGGACTACACATGTATTTCATAGGATAACCAGTGGAGACCATGGATCCGCTTCCATAAACCTGGCAACACACCTTGAAGGATATGATGTAAAGACAAACTTCAACATTTACGACCTAAATGTGGAAACAGGAGACTATAAATTAATAAGAGAAGGCTATAAGGATCAAAAGTAGATAGTGATGATTAATCAGGAGTATGAAAAATAGTGATTTAAAATGATTCATATTATTGCTTTCCGTCAATCAGGAGAAAGAGTCTCTGATTGGCGGTTTTTCTCATTTAATTGACTAAAGATGTTGATGTATATATAATACTATTTAACAATGTTGTTGATATAGATAGGAGTAGACAACATGAGTGATGCTAATGAGCTGTTGGAAGAAAAAATCAGAGAAACTGAAAATCTAAATGAAGGTGAAGTCTTTTTCGGTAATGATCTGCTCAAGTTTTATATGTGGAACAGAATACCAATAAAGAGTGACTAATTTTCTAAAAAGAAGGTGAAATCTTGAAACAAAAAGTTTTAATTATAGATGACGATATAGAACTTTGTGATCTTGTTAAAAAGTACCTTGAAACAGAAGGGTATGAAGTAACCACCAAACATAATGGAACGGATGGTCTTATGGAAGGATTAACTAATTCATTTCAGCTTGTTGTACTTGATGTTATGCTTCCCCAGAAAAATGGTTTTGATGTACTTGCCGATCTACGAAAAAAAAGCGGCGTGCCAGTGCTTATGCTTACTGCAAAAGACAGTGAAATCGATAAAGTTTTGGGACTACGGCTAGGTGCGGATGACTACCTTACAAAACCCTTTAGTATGAATGAGTTTATTGCAAGAGTGCAGTCGATTATCCGTCGATATACTGCTTTAGGTGGAGAGAGTGTGGCTGTATCTGCATCCATGCTGACTTTTGACAATCTTTCAATCACACCTGCATCAAGACAGGTTATAGTCTCCGAAGCACCTGTTGAACTTACAGCAAAAGAGTTTGATTTGCTATATTTTCTTGCGGACAACAACGGTATGGTCTTTACTAAAAAGCAGATATATAGAGCTGTATGGAAAGATGAGTACGCATTTGATGATAACAATATTATGGTGCATATTCGTAGGCTGCGAAAGAAAATAGAGCCTAATCCAGAACAGCCACAGTTCATCCAGACAGTATGGGGCGTTGGTTACAAATTTGATGGAAGCAACAGCATATGAACATGTTTATTATAATTATGTTAGGTCTGATTTGTAGCATATGCATATTTATTCTTGTCATTCAGAGAAAACAACTAGATCAAATACTTGAAGTACTTGAAGCAGCTAAAAATGGAGAAAACAGAAAGGTATTTATTAAAGATAACGGAATTGTTTCGAAAATAGCTTTTGAAATCAATGGTTTGATTTCTATTCACAATCAAGAATTATCGGAACAGAAAAGATTAGAGCAGGTAAACAAAGAACTGCTCACAAGCCTTTCTCATGATGTAAGAACACCCATAACGTCTTTACTTGGTTATTTGGATGCAATTGAAAGCGGTATTGTATCTGGCGATGAAAGAGACAAATATATTCAAATTGCTAGAAAAAAAGCTTATGACTTAAGGAGACTTGTTGACTCACTCTTTGACTGGTTTAAAATAGATTCCAAAGAGTTGATACTGATTTTGAATGATACTGATATTTGTGAATTGACCAAAGAAATAGTTATTGATTGGTTACCTGCATTAGAGCAAAAGGGAATAACACCTAAGATAGAAATTCCAGATGATGAATGGATTGTAGAACTTGACATTTCTGCATATAAGCGAATAGTATCAAACCTTATTCAAAATGCATTAGAGCACAGCAGTTGCAATCATATAAATGTTGTCTTAAAAAAGAATGACGGGATAATTAGCATAGTAGTAAAAGATGATGGGATTGGTATAGCTAAAGATAAACTGCCCCATATTTTTGAACGATTATATAAAGGGGATATGTCAAGAAGTAGACAAAGCAGTGGTCTTGGACTTTCTATTGTCAAAGAGCTTACGAAGATGCATGGGGGTAGGATAATCGCAAAAAGTGAACTAGCTGAATATACAGAATTTAATATTGAACTACCGATATATAAGAGATGATTCGTTTTTCATCTCTTTATTTTATTAAGTAAGGAAAAAGCAAGATTTGCGCAAGGCTGATGTCAGCATTACCAGTTATAATAAGTATAATAGGGAGGTCATGCAGATGATTGAATATGCAATTAAAACAACCAAGCTAACAAAGTGGTTTGGTGAGCAAATAGGTGTGGACTCTGTGAATATGAATGTTCCATCAGGAAAAATTTATGGATTGCTCGGTAGAAATGGTGCAGGTAAAACCACAATTATGCGTATGCTATTAAATCTTGCCTCACCCACAAGTGGAGAAATTTCATTGTTAGGGGAGGATTATCATAAAAAAACAAAAGATGTTTATCATCGTATAGGTTCAATGATTGAAACTCCTGGGTTTTATGAAAACCTAACAGGCAAGGAGAATTTAGAAATCTTTGCGCGTTTAAGAGGACAGCACAAAAAAAATAGTGTACAGAATGCGCTTGAAATTGTAGGTCTAGAAAAGGAAACAAAAAAAACCTTTGGGCACTATTCTCTTGGTATGAAACAGCGACTTGGTATAGCAGCGGCAATTATGCATGAACCAGAGATGCTGATTTTAGATGAACCTACTAATGGACTCGATCCTCTAGGTATACAAGAGATGCGAAAGTATCTTGAAATACTTTGCAGTGAAAAAGGCGTGACAATACTTATTTCAAGTCATATTTTAAGCGAAATTGAGCAAATTGCAGATATTATCGGAGTAATGCATGAAGGCAGGCTTATTGAAGAAGTAGCCATGCAGGAGCTTCTTGATCGCAATAGGCAGTATCTCGAGTTTGTAGTATCGGATGAAAACAAAGCGTGTCTTTTGCTTGAGCAAAATTTTGCGATTACTGATTACAGTGTACATGAAAATGGAAGTATACGTATATATTCCAACTTTGAGATGAGTTCAACCTTCAATAGATGTTTTGTAGAAAATGACATTTCAATATCAAAAATCGATGTCAGCAAGGAAAAACTGGAGACTTATTTTTCACATTTGATTGGGGGTGGGGGACTTGGTTAATTTACTTTTTTGTGAATTTTTTAAGCTAAAACGTTCAAAGATGTTCTTGATAAGTATTTTAGGTGCAATGGTGGCACCGATTATGGTTTTTGCAGGTTTGATAAAAGTTAAAATTACCGAGCCCGAAAAGGTTATTACTTATTGGGAGATGTTGGGACAGACAAATTTATATATGCTTCTTTTATTTGGAATTATTGTTTACGGAGTTATAGCTGCCTATCTTTTCAGCCGTGAATATAGTGAAAATACTTTGAAATCGATACTTACCGTTCCTGTTTCAAAAGAAGCTTTTTTAGTAGCAAAATTCCTAATGCTTTTTGTATGGATGCTGATTTTAACAATGGTGGCATGGGCATCCACTCTGGGTTTAAGTATTGTTGGCAATGCTGCAGAATTTAGTGGTGCTGTTATTATGCAGTCACTTAAAGAGTATTTTTTGGGAGTTTTATTATTATATTTAACAATGTCCCCTTTTGTGTTCATTACACTCTGGCAAAAAAATTTAGTTACACCAATTATCTCCGTTGCGACAGTTGTTCTTGGCAATGTTGCACTAGCTAATGAAGATTTAGCGGTATTGTTTCCTTGGTCAGCACCTTATTTGATTGCAAGTGGAGTCATTAAAGAATTGTCCTATTCAATAGAAGCTGCACTAGTTATTGTATTCGTTGTTTTTTTTATCGGGATCGTTGCAAGTTTTGTATACTTTAAAAGACAGGATGTCAAATAGGAGGACTTATGGGTGATGTGGAGGATAGAATATGCAAATATTAATTGCTGTAGGAATATTGATTTTAGTGTATGTAATTATAATATTAGAAAAGAAAATTAGTTCTAAAAGAATACGTATTAAAATAAAAGAAGAGTTTGGGAAGAAACCTGAAACAAGAAAGTGCAGTTTCGAAAAAATTGAATATCATTGGAAAGAATATACAAAGACAATACCAGATGATGAAAAGATAGATGACATAACATGGAATGACTTAGATATGAATAATGTATATTGTAGAATTAATAATTGCAGCTCCTTTGTAGGTGAACAAATATTATATTCTAAACTTCATTGTCTACCTAAAAATGATTTATATAGAGAATTACTTGAGAAAAAAATTTCTTTTTTTGCATTCAATGATAGGGAAAGAGAACAAACACAATTCTTGCTATCTAGTTTAGGAAAAGACGATAGAGACTTTTACTTGCCTAGATTTATAGCCAATTTAGATACATATAGAATTTCAGGCATATGGAGATACCAAACAATGAGATTATTACAGATACTATTAGGATTATCGCTTCTTCTAGCAGTTATTTCACAAGAACTAATATTTCTTTTTTTGCTGGGGGGAATATTTCTAAATAATCTTGTAATTTATGCTATAGGTAAGAATAAATTTGAGGTAAATCTTGATATGGTTGATAGTATTATTGGGGTTATAGGTGTTGGCAACACAATTGCTAATACAAAGAAGTTATCATATGAGAATAGATTTTCAGACCTAATGAAAGTCGTTATCCCATTCAAGAGTTTATGGAATTCAATGAGCATTGTTCAAATAAGAAAAAATGCTGTATACTCTGGAGATATTGTAGCAATAATATATGATTATATAATAGGTGCAACTTTATGGGATTTCGTCAAATATGATCAAATGATAAGTAAATTGATGAGTAATCAAAATGAGTTTATGGAGTTATATCAAGTGATTGGTGAAATAGACACGGCAATATCTATAGCTTCATTTCGAGAGAGTCTCCCTCTATTTTGCAGGCCTTCATTTAGTAAAGAAAATGTTTTAAAGATGAAGCAAATATTTCATCCATTAATTGATGAGCCAGTTTGTAATACGATTGAGTTAGATAATAGTTGTATTATTACCGGTTCAAATGCATCAGGCAAATCAACTTATATAAAGGCTGTTGCAATAAATGTAATTCTTGGGCAAAACATACATACATGTATGGCTGATGAAATCACTTTACCATATGCAAAGGTTATTACTTCAATGGCTGTACGTGATGATTTAATGGCTAAAGAAAGTTATTATATTAAAGAAATCAAGTACTTAAAGAGAATTGTTGAAAATTTAAGCGAAGAAAGATTAGTTATTTGTATAATTGATGAGATATTAAGGGGAACCAATACTGAGGAAAGGATTGCTGCTTCCGCTTCAATATTGAAGTATTTACATAATAAGAATTGTATTTCCATTGTTGCATCTCATGATATTGAGTTAACAGAAGTTTTAGATGATTTATATGACAACTATTATTTTACTGAACAAATGGAAGATAAAGATATTATTTTTGACTATAAAATATATAGAGGAGTATCAAATTCAAAAAACGCAATTAAGCTTCTACACCATGAAAGATTTCCCTATGAGATAATTGAAGAAGCACAAAAAAATGTTCATATGAGAAGTATAAAGTAAGGAACATTGTTCTGTATGTTCCTTAAATTAATAGTTCATCTAGCTTACTTTTAAAAACCGCAGCTAAAGCGATACGGTGAACCATATAATACATGAGTATTGATAATTGATTTAGCACTTCATTTTTTTGTATTGTATCGTAATCGTAGAAAATGACGCATCAGTTGAAAAGTAATAAATGGATTTATGTTAGGGCTAGGGGGATTAATAATGGAGATTTTGATTCGTGTTTTATTGGCTATATTTTGCATTATCATTTCGATTGCAGTTCATGAATTAGGGCATATCTTGGTGGGATTAAAGGAAGGATTTAAATTCTATTTATTTGTAGCTGGACCATTTGGTCTTAAAAGAGATGAAAATGATAAAATAATATTTTATATTGAAAAGGATGTTTCTTTATGAGGAGGACTAGGGGCTACAATTCCAACAAATGATAATGTTGATAATTACAAGAAGTTTGGTCGTATCCTATTAGGTGGTCCTTTGACATCATTATTCTGCGGAGCCATATTGTTGTCATTGGGAATAATCGAAAAAAACATATTTTCCTTGCTTGGTGCTATACCCTTATCTATGGGGATAGTCAGCTTAATACCTCTAAGAAATGGAGCGTTTTATACAGATGGTGGGAGATGGCTAAGAATGAACAAGAATGAGAAGACAAAAGCAATTGAAATCGCAATTTGGAATTTAACGCAGAATGCAATTATTCAAGGCAACTATGCAAAAGCAAATTTTGATGAAATAATGATTTTGATAAATGATAAAGATATACGAACAAAATATTTAGGACACTATTATGCATATTGGTTTTATAAGGACAACAAAAACAGTTTAAATATGGAGAAAGAAAAAGCAGAGTTAGAAAGATTGAAAGGGAAAGTACCAAAACAAATGGTCACTATGTTTAGTGTCGATTGATTGATTAGAGGAAATAGTGTAAGTGTTAATTAAAGTTAGGATACAATGATCTTTTAATACGTAATATTAATAAAACTAGGGCTGAGTACCGCTTTATGAGGATCGTTATGTTAATTATTGCAGTAAATCTCTTATTAAGGCCTCTAATAATTATTTTCAATATTATCTGGCTCAATAAAGTTGTTATGGTAATTTGGATTGTTTTAGTAATATATGTACTTATAAGGGAGAAGATTAGGCTTTAACTAACTTCACATCCTCTTTCCAATGTGCATTTGATGAATTAGACCATATAATAGCAAGAAATAGAAGGGAGTAAGGTGATGAAAGAAAAGATTGTTGAGAAGTACAAAGAAAGTATCCGTGATGGGCGAGGAACATTATTGACTATATTTATAAATATAGTTTTATTTATCGCTTTAAATACAATTCCCAGTCTTAGAGAGGAATTATTGATGAGTTATGAGATATCCATGATACTAGAAAAACCTTGGACGTTAATTACTGTATTTTTTTCCCATGAAGTGTACTTTCATATAATTTTTAACATGGCTTTATTTTTCTTCTTTGGTTTAGAATTAGAGAAGATTACAAATACTAAAACAGTAATAAGCATTTATCTGGTAGCAGGACTGCTTGGTAGTCTAACATTTCTACTTACTAGATCAATGATTCAACCGAGAGGACTTATAGCGGGTGCTTCCGCAGCAGTTTTTGGGATAGTTAGTGCATATGCAATATTAAGACCTAATGCTGTATTGTTAAGATCAAAAGCTAAGCTATGGGTATGGGCGTTATTTATATTTAGTATGCTTTCAGCAACTTTACATCCACAATCATTGGGTAGTGATGTTGCCCATATTACAGGAGTTGCAGTAGGACTAATTTGTGGTCATGGGCTTAAAAACAAAGAAGTTAAAGAGTCTAAATGATAGAAAGTTATGAAGAGATTTATTTTAAAGACGAATTAGATAATTTTATTACCTGCTTTTATTTTTTTAAATCATGAAAGAATAATCATGCTCACTGATTGCGTGTTATAATTTTAATCTAAGCAAGATGTAAATTTTGTTTAGTGTAACATCACTTGAGAGCTTCAGCATTTTATGTTTCCAGGTTTTATTATAATTGTTGCGTGATAAAAGAAATAAATTATGGGTGTATTCTTTAAAGGATATTCATTCAAAAAATGATGATTTGTTAGGTAAATTTCAATATGGTACAATATTTGTAAGTTTGTCGTAGGATCATAAAAAATTATGAAATAAATTATAAAAATTGGAGGGGAAACAATGAAACTGATCTCATGGAATATCGATTCATTAAATGCAGCACTAACAAGTAATTCAGCACGTGCCTTATTGTCTAAAGATGTACTGAATACGATTATAGACCATAATCCTGAAGTTATTGCCTTACAGGAAACAAAGCTACCAAGTAATGGTCCTACAAAAAAGCACTTGGAAATCATGAAGGATATGTTTCCAGATTATGAAATTGCTTGGAATAGTTCAGCTGAACCAGCCCGTAAAGGTTATGCAGGTACAATGTTCTTATACAAGAAGAATATGAAACCAACTGTTACCCATCCGATAATTGATGCGCCAAGTACTATGGACTCTGAGGGCCGAATCATCACATTGGAGTTTGATGATTTCTTTCTGACACAAGTGTATACGCCTAATGCAGGGGATGGTTTGAATCGCTTGGAAGAACGTCAGATTTGGGATAATAAATATGCTGATTATCTTGCAGAGTTGGATAAAGTCAAATATGTTATTGCAACGGGTGATTTCAACGTAGCCCATAGAGAGATAGATTTGGCACATCCTAGCAACAATCGAAATTCAGCTGGATTTACTGATGAAGAACGTCAAGGCTTCACAAATCTTTTGGCAAAGGGCTTTACTGATACATTTAGATATGTGCACGGTGATGTAACAGATGCCTATACTTGGTGGGCGCAGCGAGCTAAAACCAGTAAAATCAACAATTCAGGCTGGAGAATTGATTATTGGTTGGTTAGTGATCGTGTCGCAGATAAGGTTATCAGATCTGAAATGATGGATTCAGGTCCAAGACAAGACCACACACCAATATTGCTTGAAATTGATTTGTAGTATATATCTGATTTGCGCACAATCAAAAAGGACAAAATAGATGTGATGCAATTTTATTGAAATAGATCAAGTGATGATTCTAAATATAAAAAACGGGAGATAGAAAAATGTTTGTATTCAGAAGATCGACAATAAAAGATATTGATGCTATTGAGCAGATTGCCAATGATGGCAAAGAACTACTGAAAAGTAATGGAATCAATCAATGGCAGATAGGAACATATCCAGATCGGGAACTCTTTATGCAGGATATTGAAGAGGGTATCGGATATGTTGTTTCTGAGGAAGAAGTGGTGGTTGCAATATGTGCCGTGACCTTTACAGAAGAAATTTCTTATCGGCTGCTTACCTTAGGAAGTTGGAAAACAGCTGATAACGAAGTTTATGCAACGGTACACAGGGCTGCTGTAGCTCGGAAACATCAGGGCAAAAATATAACAAAATTTTTATTCGATTCTGTTGCAAAGCTTGCGGCTGAAGAAGGCGCAGTGAGTGTAAGGGTAGACACGCATCCTGATAATGCAGCAATGAACAGGTCACTTCAGAAGGCAGGTTTTGAGAAGTGCGGAGAATTCTATATTCAGGAGGGTGACGAAGCCGGACAACTGAGATATGGTTATGAGCAAGTAATCTCATAAAAAATCTATAAGAGCTTTTTAAAAGACGAATTTCTCTGATAGTCTTGACATATTTGAAACAAAATAAAAGCAATAGGGCGCTTCCTATTGCTTTTATCAGTGCGCCCGGCATGGGTGCAATCTAACGGGTGAAAGTCCCCAGTGCGGGTTGATAGTGCCAAGCACATAGC
>NZ_JBMEMN010000027.1:0-36931 GCF_049310905.1 Gudongella sp. DL1XJH-153 | reverse complement strand
TTATTCGACAAAAAAAAGAAAAGTCCTTTTTGCTTAAGGACTTTTCCCAAATATTTTTTCACTTTTTCAGTGGCCTCATAAATGCATGGATATTTTAATGTCTACAGCTTTTAAATTGATGTAAAAACCTGATTGAAATGTTATAATGATAAGTGATTAATCATTACATCTTAAGGGAGGTTTTGAATTGAAAATATACATAAGTGCAGACATAGAAGGAGTAACCGGTGTAACACACTGGGATGAGACGTCTAAAAACAAGAGTGACTATTCAGCTTATTCCCAGCAAATGACTGACGAAGTTGGAGCTGCCTGTGATGGATGCAACGATGAAGGTGCAGAGTGTATTTTAATAAAGGATGCACATGAAAGCGGAAGAAATATTGATCATAGCCAACTTCCAAAGAACTCCAAGCTTATTAGAGGGTGGGATGGAGGATTGTACTCCATGGTACAGGATCTGGATGATTCTTTTGACGGGATTGTTTTTATCGGTTACCATTCAGGTGCGAGTATCGATGGCAGTCCCTTGTCGCATACCCTTACTCCAAGTGTTCTTTCAATCAAACTAAATGGGGAACTTGTAGATGAGTTTTTATTGCACGCATATATTGCGGCTTATCATAAAGTGCCAATTTTGTTTATTTCCGGAGATAGGTCATTATGTGAGTCAGTTAAGAAGCTAAACCCATCCATTGAAACAGTTGCAGTAAAAGAAGGTAAAGGTGATTCAACAATTAGTATTCATCCTGAGATGGCCCTTGAACTTATCAGGGAAGGTGTAAGTAAGTCTCTTAAAAAGGACAAGCAAGACTTGATTCTTAACCTTCCAGAGAAATTCCTCGTGGAAGTTCAATACCCCAAGCATATGGACGCATTAAGGAATTCAAACTATCCTGGAGCAAAACTTCAGGATTCTAGAACGGTAACATTTTCAACAAATTATTATATAGAGGTACTTAGATTTATACATTTTACAGTTTAATAATTGATCAATTGTTTTTGAAGGGATTAAAGGACATATTCAGTTTAGAAAAAGGGATTGAAAAGCGAGTATACCAGTAGGAGGATTATATGAGATTGAGAATAAAGAATGTTGATATTGTAACGATTGATTCAGATAACCAAATCATTATGGATGGTAACATTTATATTGAAGACGAAATAATCACTCATATAGGTGAAGAACTTAAGGAGTATAAGGTAGACGAAACGATTGATGGCAAACATATGATAGCCTTGCCAGGATTGATAAATGCTCATACTCACATGGGAATGAGTTTGCTTAGAAATTATGCAGATGATTTGCCATTACATCAGTGGCTAACTGAGAAAATATGGCCAGTAGAATCAAAACTAACCAGCCAAGATATATATTGGGGTTCCCTTTTGAGTATGACAGAGATGATACAAACGGGGACCACAACATTTTGTGACATGTATTTTTTCATGGATGAAGTGGGTAAAGGTGCTGAGGAATCTGGAATCAGAGCCATGCTTACCAGAGGTATTGTTGAAGACAGAAATCAACCCGATAAAAAGCTTGATGAAAGTAGAGAACTTTTTAACAGATATCATAAAGCTTCCAATGATAGGTTAAGGGTTATGATTGCACCACATGCACCATATACTTGCAGTCCTGAATTTCTGATAAAGGCCAAGGAATTGGCTTCTGAACTTGGAACGGGTATTCACATTCATCTTTCTGAAACTGAGAAGGAGGTTCAGGAGAGTTATGAAATGTATGGAAAATCACCGATTGAGCATGTCTTTGACCTTGGAGTTTTTGATGTTCATACACTCGCAGCCCATTGTGTCCATGTAAGTGAAAAGGATATTGAGATTATGGCAAAGAAAGGCGTTCATGCTGTCAACAACCCTGCAAGCAATATGAAGCTCGCCAGCGGATTTGCACCGGTTCAAAAGATGATTGACAAAGGTATTTATGTTTCATTGGGAACTGACGGAGCATCTTCAAACAATAATTTAAATATGTTTAAGGAACTAAACTTGGCCGCTCTGATAAACAAAGCCATGGATAAGAACGCCATAAGCGTAAAGGCGGAGGATGCCATAAAAATGGCAACAGTAAATGGAGCTAGAGGTCTTCAATGGGAAGAACAGATTGGATCTCTGGAAGTCGGTAAACGCGCAGATATTATTCTCGTTGATATGGACAAACCACATCTGATTCCGAAGCATAATCTATTATCAGCTTTGGCTTACTCTGTATATGGAAGTGATGTAGACACAGTATTGGTAGATGGTAAGATTCTTATGAAAAACAGAGAAATGGTTACCATTGATACGGAGAAGGTAAAATATATGGCTCAAAAACAAGCAATGGAGCTTGTATCCAGATGACAAATGATCTAGATTATTAACACCTGATGATATAGGAATTCATTTGGAGATGTCGCTTTAAAGTGAGAAATTAATTGGAGATAATTTATTGACATTAATTTAGTGGAGGAGTACAATAAAGGTGTAAATTAAACATTTGTCAGAAATATATTACAGAAAGAGTGATTTGATGGAGTTGGAAGAATACTTAGAAGAATTGCAAAAAAAACTCATTAGAAGTTTTGACCTTTTCAGAAATTACGAATTGAACGATGAAAAGTTTGATTTATTTGCCAAATACCATTTAAGAGCTGAAAAATATTTTCTTACCAAATCAGCCAAAATTTATGGAATGGAAAGCAATGAATATATATTATTGAAAATGATGGAGAATCTTGATAATAGGGGACTTGAAATTATTACAAACAATGTGATTGCTTCTATTGACAAGCTTGTGGAATTACATGATGAGCATATGTCAAGTATCATAACAGGAGTTATTCTGATTGATAAACCACTAAGTGAAATAGATGATGATGTTTTAAATAAAGTATCCAGATTTAAGTACCATAAAGGCTTTTCATTCGGATTTAAGGGATGGGTCGATATTAGATTATTGCTGGTTTCTCTTAAGGATGGATCAAATATAGCAAATAAGAAGGGGAAGGAGGTAAGTGAGATTTTCAGTTTTAAGAATTAGTCAGACACTTATATTTTAAAAAGGAGGGAAATTATGAATTCATTATGGTTAATAATTTTTAGTATCATCGCATTTATCCTAGCATACGCTACATACGGAGCATGGTTAGCAAAAAAATGGGGACTTGATATCACAAAGGAAACTCCCGCTCATACAATGAGTGATGGCGTGGATTACGTTCCAGCTAAAGCACCAGTCCTACTTGGTCACCACTTTTCATCAATTGCAGGAGCAGGACCTATAGTTGGTCCAATAGCAGCATCCATGTTTGGATGGCTACCTGTAATGCTGTGGATTGTAATAGGGTCCATTTTCTTTGGAGGAGTTCACGATATGGGTTCTCTTTTTGCATCAGTTAGACATGGAGGTAGATCCATAGGTGAAGTAATTGGTCATACAATGGGTAACAAGGGCAAAAAGCTGTTTGCATTATTTGCTTGGCTTACATTGATTCTTGTAGTAGCTGCATTTACAAACATCGTTGCATCTGCATTCGTTTCAACGCCGGAAGCAGCGACATCATCAATATTATTTATTATTCTTGCAATTATATTTGGAGTTGGGGTTTATAGAAGAGGCGTAAGCCTTGCAGTTGGTACAGTTATTGGAGTAGTCCTTCTTGGAGTTGCTGTATGGGTGGGAGTTTTGTTCCCGATTAATCTATCAGTCAACACATGGATGATAATTCTACTGGGGTATATATTTGTTGCATCAGTAACTCCAGTATGGATACTTTTACAGCCAAGAGATTATTTGAACTCATTCTTGCTGTATGCAATGCTTGCTGGTGGAGTAATTGGTCTTTTTGTTCTGAGACCTGAAATTCAGCTTCCTGCATACACAAGTTTTAAAGTAGGTACAAACTACTTATTCCCAATATTGTTTATCACTATAGCTTGTGGTGCAATATCAGGATTCCATTCATTGGTTGGTTCAGGAACTACTTCAAAACAGTTAGATACAGAAGGTGACATTAAGCTGGTAGGTTACGGTGCTATGCTAATAGAAGGTGTTCTTGCAACACTGGCAATTATCACAGCAGCATATGTTACAAAAGATCAACTTGGTGTATTGACCTCAGCGGGCGGAGCACTTAACGTATTTGCTGATGGAATTGGAACCTTTATGGCTTCATTGGGATTCCCGTTCATAATTGCAAAGAACTTTGTTACTCTTGCAATTTCAGCATTTGCATTGACTTCATTGGACACTGCAACTCGTCTTGCCAGATTTATATTCCAGGAATTCTTTTCATCTGACAAAGAAGGAGCTACATCCAATGGGTTTACAAGTACATTGACAAACAAATATGTATCAACATTGATTACTGTTATCATTGGAGGAACATTGGCATTTAGAGGCTACCGATCAGTATGGCCTATATTTGGTTCTGCTAACCAGCTACTTGCAGCGCTAGCTCTTCTGGCTCTTGCACTTTGGCTTAAGAGAACTGGCAGAGAGTACAAAATGGCAGTATATCCAATGATATTCATGTTTGCAGCAACACTGGTTGCACTTGTATTGCTTATGATGGCTAACCTTGCAAATCCAGTACTTTTGGTATTCGCTGTTGCATTATTTATCCTTGCAATAGTATTGATACTTGAATCTAGAGCAGCTTTTGCAAGTACTGAAGAATTAGACTAATAACTATCTACACTAAGTGAAGAGAGAAGCTCAGGCTTCTCTCTTTTAAATAATCATTGAAATCTTGTTAGAAGGGGACTAATATGAATAAGATTAAGAAACTTATCACTGATTTTGGGCTCTTTTTCAAGGGAGCTACAGATTTTAAAGGTAGAGCCTATGAAATGCTTGAAAGCGAGACAAAAACAGAAATGGATAATTTCATTCTAATATGCTTTTCTGATCAATTGGGGATGCCCCTTCCTACCAGTTACTATACCCTGGAGCTTCTGCCTTATTTGGTTGATGAAGTCCAGGATTGGGATAAACGAATGGGAAACAGAAAAAGTGTATGGGAAGAGAGATGGTCCAATTATGATCTGGATCCTTAAAATTGATGGAGGAAGAACATGGCAAAAATAATATTTTATGGTGGTAAAGGTGGTGTTGGAAAAACAACATGCTCCACTGCCAACAGCATCAGTTATGCAGAGCGAGGTCTTAGAACACTTCTAGTTTCAACAGACCCTGCACATTCAATTTCTGATGTTCTTGGGGTAAAAATCGGAAAGAAAATAATCAAGTTAAGAGAAAATCTGGACGGTCTTGAAATTGATCCGGAATATGAAGCTGAACTGTACATCAATAAAATCAGAGATAATATGAAAACTATTCTTTCAAATGTCATTGTTGAAGAAATCAACAGTCAGCTTGATGCTGCAATGGTTTCTCCAGGAACTCATGAATCTGCACTTTTCGACAAGATATCAGATATTATTATCGATAAGTTCGAAGAATACGATATCATTATTTTTGATACCGCTCCCACAGGTCATACATTGAGAATTCTTACACTTCCAGATTTGCTTGAAGGATGGATGGGATCGCTAGCGAAAAAGCGAAAATCGATTGTGGATATGAACAAGATGGTCACAAGAAAATATGATAAGAAGGATCCTGTGCTTGAAATTCTGGAAAAGCGGCAAAAAAGATTCGCAGAGATTAAGAAAATTTTCAATGACAATGATAATGTTAGGATAAGATTTGTCCTAAATGCTGAAAGACTTCCTATTGAGGAAACAAAAAAAGCAATCAAAATGCTGAACCAATTTAATATCCCTGTGGATACACTTGTAATAAACAGGATAATGCCAGATAACATCGGAGCTGAGTTCTGGGAGAAAAAAAAGAAGCAGGAAGAAGAATACCTTTTAGATATTGAAAAAGAGTTTGAAGGCAAGGATTTTGTAAAGATACCAATGCTGGATACTGACATGAGCAAAGATACTGTGGACAGACTTTCAAAATACTTTAGTGACTAAGTAGTATGCCAATGAAAATCATGATGTAGCAATTTCGCAAATCAGCACTTGCAATTTTTAATAATCATGTTATAATTAAAAAAGAAATAAATACAAGTGATTTACTAGGAATTGGTAAAGTACATTTTGAAGAGTATTTCAGAGAGGCTGTTATTGGTGGAAGACAGCTATACAAACATTATGGAAGTGCGCCAAGGAGTAATTGGCTGAAATTGGAAGTAGGCCAACACGGGAGTTCCCGATACAGAACTAGGGCATAAATGTGCCAGAAAAGATGGGTGTTACCCAAACAGAGTGGAACCGCGAAGATATGACCTTTGCCTCTGTATAATTAATTTTATACTGAGGTGGAGGTTTTTTATTTTGTAAAAGTATAGGAGGTAGTTGGAATGTTGCACAATAATATTTTGGATTTAATCGGTAAAACCCCTGTAGTTAGATTTGACAGCAATGAAGAGGATATGGCAGATATCTATTTGAAGATTGAGAGATTCAATCCTGGTGGAAGTGTAAAGGATAGGGTAGCACTTTATATGGTTGAGGATGCTGAGAAGAAGGGATTGCTAAAAACAGGAGATACAATAATTGAGGCTACAAGTGGCAATACAGGCGTTGCGTTAGCAATGATAGGGGCAGTCAAAGGGTACAGGGTTAAAATTGTTATGCCTGATTCAATGAGTTTGGAAAGACAGAATCTTATGGCTGCTTATGGAGCTGAACTTGTATTGACTGATGGGAAACTAGGCATGAGTGAATCTGTGAACAAGGCTAATGAAATGGTTGAAGAATATGGATACTTTATGCCGGGACAATTCGTTAATGAATCAAATATAAAAGCTCACTACCAAACGACAGCGAGTGAAATATGGGAAGATATGGATGGCTGGGTAGATGCCTTCGTTGCAGGTGTAGGAACTGGTGGTACCATCAGTGGAACTGGAAGACGACTTAAGGAATTAAATCCTGATATTAGGGTTGTGGCTGTACAGCCAGTTAAATCTCCGGTGCTGACAGGTGGAAATCCAGCTGGACACGGCATACAGGGTATTGGAGCTAATTTCATCCCTGACATCTATGACGCTTCTGTAGTTGATGAAGTTATTGATATGACAGATGAAAAGGCAAAAGCAGGAGCTATAGTGCTGGCACAAAATCAAGGAATACTTGCAGGTATAAGTTCAGGGTCGAATCTGGCAGCCTCAATAGAAATTGCAAAAAGACTGGGAGTTGGCAAGCGTATCTTAACTGTATTACCAGACACAGGTGAAAGATATTTGTCTACAGATATCTTTAGGAAGGTGTAATAAATGGTCAAGTGGATTATTGGGGAAGGTAAAAATATAATGGAAAATGATCCTGCTGCCAAGTCTCTGGTAGAAGCAGTTCTTTTTTCACCGGGGTTAAAAGCTGTGGCATATCATAGAATAGCAAATAGATTCTACAAAAAAGGAAATCTCCTATTGGCAAGAATGATATCTCAGAGAGCAAGAAGAATAACAGGTATTGAAATTCATCCTGGAGCGACACTGGGGAAGAGATTGTTTATTGATCACGGAATGGGAATTGTAATCGGTGAGACTGCAGAAGTTGGAGATAATGTTACAATATATCATGGCGTTACTCTTGGAGGCATAGGTGGAAGCAAAAACGAAAAAAGACATCCAACAGTTAATGATGGAGTAGTTATTGGTGCAGGTGCTAAAATTCTCGGACCAGTTAAAATTGGCAGTAATTCAAAAATAGGTGCAAATTCAGTGGTTTTAAAGGATGTCCCAAATGGCTGTACTGCTGTCGGAGCTCCTGCAAGGCTTATTTCCATTGAAAGAAAAAATCACATGAAAATTGTATAGTCTAATAAAAATACCATCTACCTTAAGAAATTAAAATAGATGGTATTTTTTATTCAAAAATATCTTTAAAATCATGGAGACTATAGATTTTTTTACCATATCTATCTACTGCTGGACTGGCGTATAGCATCGAGTTGATGATTGATTCCTCTGTTGCCTGGACAGTTGCTAGAAACACCATATCCATGAAATCCTCATGAAGTACTTTTTTATCAACAATCGGGACTGCAGAATAGTGATCAATTCTGTTCGCAGTACTGAAACCGATGGCTATTTCCCCACTTCCGTTTCCAGAATAGGCACCTGTTCTAGCAATACCCGACTGAGTTCTTTTAAGAACTCTGGTCAACTGTCTTGAATCCAGTGGTATATCTGTTGCCAATACAACAATGATTGAACCTTTATCAGGTTGACTTTTTGGAGATGTTCTATTCTTGATTTCTTTACCAATTGGCTTCCCATAAACTGAAAGATCCTCCATAGAACCGAAATTTGAAAGTACAAGGACGCCCAGATTAAAGAAGCTATTTCCAACTTTGACTGTTCTTGATGATGAACCGATACCTCCTTTAAGTCCATAACACACCATACCTGTGCCTGCTCCAATATCGCCTTGTTGAAAGCTTTTCCCTGCATTCCCCAAAGCTTCTAACATATGTTCTTCCTCTAGAAGCAAAGATCTTATATTGTTTATTTTACTGTCATTGCATTCACATACAACAGGATTAATAGTACCAGTGGTGTTTCCAATATCCGGATTATCTTGGAGCATATATTTGACCAGAGCTGAATAGCCAGTGCCCACAGCAAATGTATTGGTTAGTAGAATTGGAGTTTCAAGGGACCCCAGTTCCTGGAGTTGAAGGATTCCTGCTGATTTTCCAAATCCGTTTATCACATGAGCTGATGCTACCAGTTTCTCTCTGAAAACATTACCCTGAGCCGGTATTATTGAGGTGATACCTGTTACACTATCGTTCTCCATATAGGTGTAGTGTCCAATTTTGACTCCAGGTACATCTGTAATTACATTTCCAGGTCCTTTGCCAATTAAGGTTTGCAAGCTATCTGTGTTTTCAGGTAGACTCATAAAACCACTTCCTTTCTTGTCTAATCAAATGGATAAATATTACTATCAAGGGTATATACTAATCATATGATATAGGCTAAAGGGGGGAGATGCAAGATGAATTATACAGTATTAATTGGTGGTGCAGCAGGACAGGGTATGGACACATTGTCTGAACTGCTTACAAAATCCTTAAAGAGATATGGTTTTTTTGTATTTAAGCACAGTGATTATATGTCCAGAGTGAGGGGAGGACACAATTTCATTCAAATCAGATTTTCAGACAAACCAGTGTATACATACGAGGAAAATATTGATATTATTTTTGCTTTAAACAAGGAAACCATAGATGTACATCAGGGGAGACTAAAGGAAGATGGCATTATTCTGGCGGATAAAGAAGTTTCGGAAGAAGAAGATGTTTTATCTTTTAATATGGAAGAAATAGCAAAAAAAGCAGGAAATTCAAAAGCCATGACATCAGTGGGAATGGGTTCCATCATAAAAATGTTAGGATTGAAATCCGACAAGGCACTGAAGGTAATGGAGGATACTTTTAAAGAAAGCATTCTCGATGTAAATATGGATGCTTTTGCCAAAGGTTATGAGATGGTAGAAAATAGATTCAACCTTGACAGTATGGAGGAAGGTAGAATACTAATTGACGGTAATACGGCTGTTGCAATGGGAGCAGCTGCTGCAGGATGCAGATACTATTGTGGTTATCCAATGACGCCTTCAACTACGGTTATGAGCAATATGAAAAAGTGGAGCCACGAGCTGGGCATTTTTACTGAACAAGTGGAAGATGAAGTGGCTGCATTGAATATGGCTTTGGGAGCATCTTATGCTGGTGTTAGAGCGATGACAGGATCATCAGGTGGTGGAATTGCTCTGATGTCAGAGGCACTTAGCCTTGCAGGAATTATTGAGACTCCAGTAGTTATTATCAATGTTCAAAGGCCTGGTCCTGCAACAGGTTTGCCAACGAGAACCGAACAGGCAGACCTTAGGTTTGTAATGCACTCAGGACATGGTGAGTTCCCAAGAATGGTAATCAGTTTAAGGAATGTAGAAGATGCCTTTTACCAAACAGCAAGGGCATTCAACCTGGCTGAAAGATATCAAATACCGGTAATACTCTTAAGCGATCAATATCTGGCAGACGGTGCTACTACAGTTGAACCATTCGATTTTAAGAAGGTTAAGATTGAAAGATCTCTCTATGAAGACAAGTTACCTGAAGGCAGATACAAGAGATACGAATTGACAGAGTCAGGTATATCACCTAGAATTATTCCGGGAAAAATTGAAGACAAAGTTGTACTTGTGGACAGTGATGAACACGACGAATACGGTAATATAACAGAAAGTGCACAGGTAAGAAAAGACATGGTAGACAAGAGAAACAAAAAGGGAGCATTGCTTGAAAGTGAAATACAGGAACCGTGGTTGATTGGAGTAGAAAGTCCAGAAAATCTGGTAGTATGCTGGGGATCTGTATATGGACCAGTAAAGGAAGCTGTAGAATTGTTGAAGGAGGAGGGAATCTCGATTGGAGCATTGGTTTATGGAGACATATATCCTTTCCCGGTTAAACTTCTGCAAGAAAAGTCAAAGAGTGCAAAGAGAATTATTGACATTGAGAATAATTCAACGGCTCAACTGGATGGACTGATGCGAGAGTTTGCATTGATTAAAAGTGACATACAGATCTTAAAGTATGATGGCAGGGCTTTTAGTATTGATGAAGTATACAGAAGAATAAAGGAGGTAATTAAATAATGACATGTGAATATGAACTTTATGACCCGTCATGGTGTCCAGGTTGTGGAAACTACATGATTATAAAAGCTTTAAAGCAGGCATTGGAGGAGCTGGAAATACCGCCTCATATGGCTGTGATAGTATCAGGAATTGGGCAGGCAGCAAAAATGCCTCACTACATTGGTGCCAATGGATTTAATGGTCTTCACGGAAGAGCATTACCTCCAGCAATAGGAATCAAGCTTTCAAACAAGGACTTAACGGTTATTGCTGAATCAGGAGACGGAGATACTTACGGAGAGGGTGGTAATCACTTTATCCACACTATAAGAAGAAACATAAATATTGCTCACTTTGTACATGACAACCAGATATATGGACTTACAAAGGGACAGGGATCTCCAACAACTGCTATGGGACAGGTTACAACTCTTCAATATGATGGAGTCAAGGTTGAACCAGTCAAGCCTCTGGCGCTTTCTCTTACAATGGGTGCAGGTTTTGTTGCCAGAGGATTTTCTGGAGACATTCCTCAGCTGGTTGAATTGATGAAAGAAGCTATTCTATTCAAGGGATATGCTCATTTGGATATATTTCAACCATGTGTGGTCTGGAACAAGGTAAATACTTTCCAATGGTATAAAGACCGTGTCTACAAACTACCTGAGGATTATGATCATACAGATTTTAACGCAGCTTACGCAAAGGCTTTGGAATTTGGAGACGAAATACCAACAGGAATACTTTACAAGGTTGAAAAAGAGACATATGAGGACAGGTTTGAATTTATAAAAGATGGTCCACCATTGGTTGATGCAGAACTGAATCCGATGGATGCTGAAAAACTTCTAAAAGACTTCTATTAAAGGTGGGTAAGGAATGGATTATACGATATTGATTGGAGGCGCCGCTGGACAAGGAATTGAGACCGTGGTACTTCTTCTTGAAAAAACAATTAAAAGAAGTGGCTACAATGTATTCACCTACAAAAACTACATGTCCATGGTTCGAGGAGGACATAATTTTATGCAGGTTAGGTTTTCGGACAAAGCTATTTCAACTTACTCAACAAAGGTTGATATGATATTTGCCATGACAGCTGAGACTGTTGATTTCCACAAAAATAATCTCAAAGATGACGGTGTGATAATTTTAGATGAAGATTTTTACAAAGAAGATGGTTTTATGCAACTTCCATTTAAAAGGCTTGCAAAAGAAATCGGGAATGAAAAGGTTGTACCGACAATCGGATTCGGAGTAATTGGTCGATACTTTGGTTTGGACAAGGATATTGCAGGTAATGCATTGAAAGAGACATTTAAAGATAAGGTTCTACAGTTAAACCTGGAAGCTTTGGATAAGGGATTTGATTTGACTGAAACCCATATACAGCTGGATAAAAAAGAAGATAATAATATTATCATAAATGGAAATCAAGCCTTGGCAATGGGAGCAATTGCTGCTGGAGTAAAATATTATTGTGGTTACCCAATGACACCTTCAACAAGTGTTATGAGTTATATATCAGGAAAGTCAAGGGAAATGGGAATTGTAGTTGATCAGATAGAAGATGAGGTAGGCGCATTGAATATGGCATTAGGTGCAAGCTATGCTGGAACTAGGGCAATGACAGGATCTTCAGGCGGTGGATTTGCTTTGATGGTTGAGGCTCTAAGTCTTTCAGGAATACTAGAGCAACCCGTAGTTGTTGTAAATGCACAAAGACCAGGGCCTGCCACAGGTTTATCTACAAGAACTGAACAGGCTGATCTAAGGTTTGTAATTCATGCCGGACATGGTGAGTTTCCAAGAATGGTAATTACCCTAAGAAATCCGGAGGATGCATTTTATCAGGCCGCAAGAGCTTTCAACATTGCAGAAAAATATCAGATACCAGTTATTTTAATGACTGAAGAATATCTAACAGATTATATGATGACAACAAAACCATTTGATTTTTCAAGAATAACAATTGAAAGAAATATTGCTGAACCTGAGGGAGGAAATGTTGAAAGGTACAAGCGATATAAATATACGGAAACAGGTGTATCACCTAGATTATTGCCAGGTAAGACAAGAGATACAGTGGTTCTGGTAGACAGTCATGAACACAATGAGTACGGAAACATTGATGAATCGATTGAGACCAGAAATGCTATGATGAGGAAGAGAATGAGTAAGCTTGAAGGTCTTAGAGATGAGCTGATGGAACCAGAGCAATTAGGTGTTGATAACCCTGAAGTTCTTTTAGTGGGTTTTGGAGCCACACATGGTGCATTGCTTGATGCAGTTGAAAGACTCAACAGTGAAGGTTTATCTGTTGGCGCACTTGTATTTGGAGATATTTGGCCATTTCCTGATAAGTTAATAAATTCAGTAGGTATGAATGCAGATAAAATAATTACAGTTGAACAGAATATGACAGGGCAGTTGGAGAGCATAATTCTTGAAAAGACAAGACTCCAGATTTATGACCGAATATTAAAATATGACGGAAGAGCAATAAATGGTGATGAAATAATCCAGAGACTCAATACAATTCTTGATCGTTGATTGTCTGATGAAGCAAATCATGGTAAAATAGTGTTCAAGAAAAGTTAAAGAGGTGTTGAGAATGGATGATAATCATTCAAGTCCAAGGTATGAAAAAATAGCACTGGATATTGCAAATGCCATCTACAAGGGTCAGTATGAAGAAGGAGAAAAACTCTACGGCAGGTCAACCCTTGCTGGCACCTACAATGTGTCTCCTGAAACCATAAGAAGGGCAATTAAGATACTTGAAGATGTTGGTGTGGTAGAGTCTTCCAAGGGTAGTGGTATTACAATTCTTTCAAAGGATAAGGCATATAAGTATATCAACAGATTTAAAAATATTGAAAGTGTAACCTCTTATAGAATGAAAATAATGGAGCTTGCAGAAAAAAAGCAGGAAATTGAGGATGAAATTCTGGAGATCATTGATAAAATTATTGAAAGAAGCAGTATATTGAGTCATACTACAGCACTGACTCCGTTTGAGCTGGAAATTACTGATAAATGCAGGATTACGGGGAAGTCAATTGGTGAAATAAATTTCTGGCAAAATACCGGTGCAACAATTGTTGGAATAAGGCGAGCTGATGAAACTATTCTATCGCCTGGGCCATATGCTGTAATTAAAAAGGGCGATATTCTTCTTATTATTGGGGAAGATGAGGTTTTTGAAGCAGTAAAGATATTCATAGATGAAGATTAAATGTTGAAATAAAGAGCTCTTGATAGTTAAATATCGAGAGCTCTTTATTTGACCGATGTAGTAAAGTTATGTATAATAAATATTAAGTGTTAATATTTTAATAATTCAAAAGAATTCCAATACTTGGGAGTGATATGATGAACAAGAATGAACTGAGAGAATTATTTTATGAACTAGTAGAAATTCAAAGTGATACAGGTACTGAGTTAGAGAAGGACGTTGAGGCTTTTATCCATAACTGGCTGGGTGATCTTGACTACTTCAAGGAGAATCCGGAATTGTATGGGAAATATCAATTAAGTGATGATCCACTAGGACGATCAGTGGTTTGGGGACTTAGACGAGGAGATGGACCGGGTACAGTAATATTATTGCATCATCATGATGTAGTAGATTCATACGATTATGGAAGACTAAAAGACTTGGCATACAATCCTGAGAAACTTATAGAAAAAATTTCCGATGCTGATATCAACCAGGAGACAAGAGATGATCTTGAATCAGGTAAATGGATATTTGGTAGAGGGACAGCAGACATGAAAGCTGCTGGAGCAATACATATGTTATTACTAAAGGATTATTCGGAACTTGAAGAATTTAATGGAAATTTACTGTTTTTATCAGTACCTGATGAAGAATCTCTTTCTCAGGGTGCCAGAGAAGGAGCAAGCCTTCTAAAAAAATTGAAGGATAAGCATGGACTTCAATACCTAATGTGCGTGGATGGAGAACCTCATGAGAGAGACGAAAAGGGCAGGGCGATTTTCTACGAGGGATCTGTGGGGAAAACCATGGTTGTAGTTTATGTAAGAGGAAGAAAAACTCATCTTGGTCATATATTTCAAGGACTGAATCCTTCACATGTGCTATCAGAAATTGTAACCTCAACAGATATGAATCCTTTGTTCTCCGATGTTGTAGAAGGTGAAGTGTCACCTCCACCATCTTGGAGCTTTATGAGGGATACTAAGGAACAATACGATGCTTCAATACCAGAATCAGCCGGTGGTTACTTCTCTGTGCTTACACTGACACAAACACCCAAAGATATTCTTGAAAACACACGAAGATTAACTATTAAGGCATTTGATACTGTAATCAAGAGAATAAACGAACATTACAGCAGATTCAGGATTATGGGTCATCAGCCAATTGAAAGTCTACCATGGAAATCAAATGTCATGTACTTTTCAGAAGCTTATCAGCAAGCTCTGGAGGATTCTGGAGATGAGTATCTAAAAGCCTATGACAAAAGAGTGGAAAAGATCATAAATGACATAGCAGAAGGAAAGACTAACATACCAGATAGTACTTTGGATCTCATAAGTTTGACTATCGATTTTATGAATGACAAGAATCCAAAGGTTGTAATAGCATTTTCACCACCTTATTATCCTCATATTGCAAATCTTGACTTCAAGGACCTATCGGAGAAAGCAAAGCATCTAGGACTTCATCTCATTCAATATGCCAAGGAAGAGCTCGGCCAATGCTATGCTAGAAAGCATTATTTTATGGGAATCTCCGACCTGAGTTACGTAGCTCTAAATAACAGCGAATCAGTAGTACCATATATAGAAAAAAATATGCCCCATTGGAACAAGACCTATTCAATCCCATTTAAGGATCTTGAGGAAATTTCTGTTCCAATAATCAATATCGGACCATGGGGTAAGGACTATCATAAGTTTACTGAGAGGGTATTAAGAGAAGATTTATTGGAAAATACCCCTAAGTTGACTAAATTTGCAATTGATTATCTATTATCATCATGATTTTAGGTGCCACAGGCATTTAAGATAAAAAAATCAAGAGGAGGTATTGTATGGAAGCAATTATTAATTTTGTAAACTGGATTACGGGTATTGTGTGGGGATGGCCCATGCTGATCACACTTGGTCTGGGAGGATTTGTACTGTCAGCAAGACTTGGATTCTTTCAGATTCGTTACTTCCCGTACATAATCAAGCAGACGTTCGGGAAAATGTTCACCAAAGCAGAGAAAGGTGAAGTATCACCATTTCAGGCTGCAACAGCTGCACTAGCTTCAACAGTAGGAGCATCTAACATAATAGGTGTACCTGCAGCAATAATGTTTGGTGGACCTGGAGCCATTTTCTGGATGTGGGTTATGGCCCTGATGGGAATGGGATCAAAGTTCGTTGAAATCGTACTTGGATTTAAGTACAGAGAAAAGAATGAAGAAGGCGAGTATGTTGGTGGACCGATGTATTACATGAAAAAAGGTCTTAAGATGCCATGGCTAGGATCATTCTTTGCACTGATGCTAATGCTTGAGCTTATACCAAGTATTATGGTTCAGGCAAATTCAGTATCCGCTTCAGCACAGGAAGCATTTGGATTAAATCCAATAATAACAGGTGTTGTAACTCTTATTCTAGTAGGACTTGTTGTTGTTGGTGGTATCAAGAGAATTGCAAGCACTACTGAAAAACTGGTACCATTTATGGCGGGAGCTTACTTTTTAGCTGCAATGATCATAGTGATAGTAAATATCGCAGAAGTTCCTAGAGTATTTGGTCTTATCTTTGGGAGTGCTTTTACACCAATGTCAGCAGTCGGTGGATTTGCAGGATCAGTAGTTGCAGCATCAATCAGATGGGGAGTAGCAAGAGGCGTTTATTCAAACGAAGCTGGTATGGGTACTGCTCCAATGGCTCACTCCGCAGCAACTAATGACCATGCTGTTAGACAGGGATTCTGGGGATTGTTTGAAATCATAGTAGATACACTTGTAATTTGTACTACTACTGCATTTGTTGTACTTTCTACTGATATCTGGACACAGCCTGGTGCAATGGATAATCCATCAGGATTACCAGCTGCAGCATTTAACAACTTCTATGGACCTATTGGTGGTACTCTTGTAACTGTAGCATTGTTGATGTTTGTTGTATCAACTATCATCGTGGTTATATTCTATGGTGAGAAGCAGGCAGAGTTCCTATTCGGTCTAAAATTCTCAAGAGTTATGAGATATGTTTACCTTGCATCAATAGTAATTGGAGCAGCAGGCGGAGCACAGACACTTTGGATATTCCTTGATATAATGCTTGCAATGATTATATTCCCGAATATGTTCGCTTTGTTTATGCTTCATGGAGAGGTCAAGGACCTTACAAAAGAGTTCTTTACTTCCAAGGAGTACTATCTAAAGGATATTGGTAAAGCTTAAAAAGGAGGAGAATGGGGAATGATGCAGAGTGTAATTGACAAGGAAAAACTAGAGAAGCTTTTAGCCGAGCTCATCTCCATATACAGTCCATATCTAAAAGAAGAAGAAGTGATGGAGTATGTTCTTAAATGGTTCAAGGTCAGGGATATTCCCGCTGAGTACCATCGTTACTCCGAAGATAGAATACTGAAGTACAACGGCATCAATGTGGTTGGAAGATTAAAGGGTGATTCAGATGGGCCGAGGATTCTTCTCAATGGTCATGTTGATACCGTAGAAAAGACTGAAGATTGGTCAACAGATCCAACTGAACCTATAAGAGACGGTGATAAGTTGTATGGACTAGGAGCTCTTGACATGAAGTCAGGTGTTGCTGCAATTATGATGGCTGTTGAAGCATTCAAGAGAAATCATAGTAGCTTTGCAGGTGAAATAGTTTATACGATTGTATCCGATGAAGAAGGCCCATATGGTCTCGGTACAGACGCATTGATTTTGGATGGAATAACAGATGACATTGATGCAGCAATTGTTCCTGAACCAAGCAGTGGTTTTGTTGGAAAGCCTTTCCCGGTGTTATGCCTGGGAGCCAGAGGAGGCTGGAATTACTCAGTCTTCCTCAAAGGCAAGGCAGCTCATGCCGCTAACCCTGAAATGGGCTTAAGTGCCATTGTGGAGGCTTCAAAGTTGATTTTGGAATTGAAGAACACTGAGCTAATACAAGACGAAAAATTGGGGAAGGGAGACATCTGTATCATTGGAATGAATGGTGGAGGAGCTGCTTGCAGTGTAGCAGAAAAAGCTGTTTTTACGGTATTCAGACACGTAGTTCGTGGAGAATCAAGGGAGTACCTGGTACAGGAGGTTATGGATGCTGCCGAAAGAGCAGGTATCCAGGCTGAAATACAGGTTAAATTCAGAGATTCACCACATTCACTAAACGGCGGTTTTGATCCGTATATTGTTGAAGAAGACAACCAATACACCAAGCTTTTAATGGAAAGTATAAATGAGGTAACTGGTACAAGAGTTGATATCCAGTATTTCTCGAGCATAGGAGATTTCAATTATCTGGGTACGAGAGCCGGTATACCTACATTTGTATTTGGACCAAGTGGTGAGAACTACCATACTGCTGATGAATACGTCAACTTAAACAGTGTAGTGGAGACATCAGAGGTCATATACAAATTCCTCGAAAAGAATTTGATTAAGTGATTAATAGATCCGGTGGTTAACCATCGGATCTATTTTTTTAAATATAGCCTTTCAAATAGTATATTATTTATAATTAAAGGGTATATGATAAAAAAATAATACAAGTTTACAGGGGGCGAACAATATGAAAAGAATCTTGGTACCTGTTGATGGATCAGAAAACTCAGTTAAGGCACTGAATAAAGCCAAAGAAATTGGATTGTTAAATAACAGTGAAATACTCATTTTGACTGTTGTAAACAGTCAAAGGGACAATCCTTACATTATAGAACAGGATTATACATCGGAACTAAGCAAGAAAAACATAGAAAAGGGTAAGAAAGTTTTAGAAGCATCTCTAGATGTAATTGGTGATTATCCTGGAAATGTTGAAACGATGCTTAGAAACGGAGATGTTGCAGAAACCATAATTGATATTGCTGAAGATGAAAACTATGATCTTATTGTGATGGGTAGAAGAGGCGCAAATATTTCATCAAGGTCATTGCTTGGAAGTGTTTCAAACAAGGTTCTTAACTATGCACCGAAATCTGTTATGGTAGTAAAATAGGCAGCCCGTTGGGCTGCCATCTTATGTCTATTATTTGATATAACTGTCAAAGTAGCCTTGGATAAATATGATTGGAGTTCCCTTGTCACCACTTCCTGAAGTCAAATCTGATAATGATCCAATCAGATCAGTTAATCTTCTAGGGGTAGTGCCTTGAGAAACCATTTCACCAACCAGCGAATCGTCTTTGTTTCTGATATAATCAGAAATAGCTTTTTTTAGTTCTGTTCCTTCAAGATGACCAAAATCATTATCTGCAAGATATTTAAGCTTGACTTCAGAGGGAGTACCATCTAAGCCCTTTGTGTAAGCAGGTGATACCACAGGATCAGCTAATTCCCATATCTTACCTACAGGATCCTTAAATGCACCATCACCATAAATCATAACCTCTACAGTTTTTCCAGTAATTTCCTTTATTTCTCTCTGAATTTTCTCAACAATTGGCTGACCGTCTCTTGGAAATAGTTTTATTCTGTCTTCAGAGGATTTATTGGATCCAAGAAGTCCATATTCTTGGTTGTAGCCGCTTCCATCAAGAGGGACATTCAAAATATCATCAAGACCATATATTTTTTGACCACCATATTTCTTCAAAAGTCCTTTGGTTCTAAATCTAGTGTGGATGTCACAAGCGATTACATTTTTTGTAAAGTTCAAAATTGTTAGCGGATTATTTGAAAATATAATTTCAAAATCTATATTGTATTCTTCCATGATTGATTTGTAATACTCAATATAGTCTACACCAGTAAATGGGTGTTTTATATAGCCGAAGTAGTCTCTAAATTGCTTTTCAGTCAGTACATCTGTCCATGGATTTACACCTTTAACATCTAGAACATCCATATCAACAAGATGATTCCCGACTTCATCAGCAGGATAGCTTAGCATAAGATATATTTTTTTTGCCTCTTTTGCCAATCCACGGAGAACAACAGCGAATCTATTTCTACTTAGAATAGGAAATATAACTCCAAACTCGTCGTCACCAAACTTTTTAACAACATCTTCTGCAATTGAATCAATCGATGCATAGTTTCCCTGAGCTCTTGCCACAATTGACTCTGTTATTGTTATAATATCCTTGTCCTGTATGTTATACCCTTCATTATCAGCAGCTTGTACAACTGTATCTACAACAACCCTGGCAATGTCGTCGCCTTCTTTGATTATAGGTGCTCTAAGACCTCGGACTACAGTACCCACCATTCTTTCCACAAAGCATCACTCCCTTTTTACATAGGTTTATTTATCACTTTACGTAAAGTATATTTTATTTTATGATATAAGTAAAATAAATAATAAATATAAGGGTAATAAGGAGGGGTTATATGAGAACTAAACTGGATCCATATAGGATATTCAATGAGGTTGCCGTAGAAAGAAGCTTTTCAAGAGCTGGGAAAAAGCTATTTATCAGTCAACCGGCAGTAAGTCAGATTATATCTCAGCTGGAAACTGATCTGAAAGTAAGATTGTTTACGAGGACACCAAAGGGTGTAGTTCCGACCAAGGAAGGTGAACTTCTATTCGAATATGTAAATGCTGGAATAAATCTCATTGAGAAAGGGGAAAAAAGACTCATTGATAGCAAGAATCTTTTTGAAGGAGAGCTTAGAATAGGAGTGGGAGATACAATAGCTAAGTATTACCTGATTGATTATCTTGATAAATTCAATGCTATTCATCCTCTGGTTAAGCTAAGGATTATAAACAGGACAACAATGGAACTGACTGCCTCGTTAAAATCAGGGGAAATTGATATTGCTGTTCTAAATCTGCCAATAGATGATACTAACCTTGAGACAATACGGACTAAAAAGATTCAGGATATACTGGTGGCAGGAGAAAAGTTTGAGCATCTTAGAAATAAGAACATAGATTTCATTGAATTGCTTGAATATCCATTGATAATGCTTGACAACAGATCAAAATCAAGGGAATATATTGAAGACTTTCTAAATTCTCAAGGAGTTAGCGTTGAACCTGAAATTGAGCTAGGTTCACACGATTTATTGCTTGAGTTGGCACGAATTGGATTAGGTCTTGCATTTGTGGTAGAGGAATATTCCAATACTTATATAGACAGCAAGGAAGTATTTTCCGTAAAAACAAGTATGAAAATACCAGGTAGAAGTGTAGGAATTTGTCACCTCAAGGGTGTAAGTTTATCTCCGGCTGCTGAGAAGTTCGTAAAAATACTTCTTGATACAGTTGACCACATAGACTAGAGCGGCAAAAAATGTGATTGAATAGAGGATATGGGTATAAGTAACCAAATATACAAAATGGACTAGATGGAGGCTCCCATGAATTTTAGAGACGATACTTCTAATGATGATAATGGATCTAAAAAACTTAAAAGCAAGTTGGATTACTACAATAAACTACAGGCAGGAATCAGACCACAGTATGAAAGTGCAAGATTAATCTTGATTTATGTTGTTATTGGATCATTGTGGATAGTTTTTTCTGATATAATACTAGTTTATCTAGCAGGAGATATAGCTTTATATCAACGCATGCAAACTTTCAAGGGGTGGTTTTATGTCATTTTTTCTGGAATGATTTTCTATTTCATAGTCAAGAACAGAATGGAACTTTTCAAGGATGCATCTGAGCAGCTTTACAAAGGATATGTACAGCTGGATTTATCACATAATGAACTTCGCAGTGCAAAGGACGAGCTTCAAGAAAAATATGATCAGCTAAACTACTACCAGAATGAACTTGAGGAAAGCCGGTTGAAATACAACCTGTCAATACAGGGAGCAAATGATGGAGTCTGGAATTGGGATATAAAAAATGATATATATAATACATCAACAATGACTAAAGAGAATTTTGGATACACCAAAGAAGAGCAGGAATCCATAGATACCATCTCTAAGTGGCAGAGCCTTGTTCATCCTGAAGACCTTGCCAAAGGAAGAAAAAAATTATATGAATATGTCGATACTGGTGAAGATATTTACGAAAATATTTTTAGAATTAAAACTGCCAGTGGTGAGTACAGATGGATACTTAGCAGGGGCAAGCTAATTAGGCAAGAAAATGGAGAGCCAATGAAGTTGGCAGGTTCACATACCGACTTGACAGAACAGATGATATTACAGGAGAATCTTCATCAGGAAAAGGAACTTGTAGAAAGTATATCAAGAGAAGCTCCAATTGGAATTTTAGTCTGTGACAAGATGGGAATCGTCACAAAAATCAACAATTATGGTGAGAAGCTTCTTGGGTATGAGGAGATTGAAATACTAGGCAAGAACGCATATCAGATTTTTATCGATGAGCAAGAAAAAAGTGAGCTCAACAGGCATCTTGAACAGGTATTTCTCGGGCATTCAATGAGAAATATTGAAACCAGGATAGCTACAAAGTACGGAGAAGTAAAGACAATCCTATGGAGCAACAGTTTTCTTCACGATATGGACGATGAAATTACTGGGCTTGTATTTGTAGGAGTTGATATCAGTGATCGTAAAGAACTGGAGGAGAAGCTTGAAAGACTTGCATATTTTGACCCTCTAACCGAAATGTCCAATAAAGAAAAGTTCAGAGAAGACACAATAGATTTGATTTCTAATAATCAGAAGATAGAAAATCCATTTGCAATGGTATATTTGGATATTGATAATTTTAAATTGGTCAATGACACAATGGGTCATGCTGCAGGCGATGAACTGATAAGACATATTGGGTACTCAATGATTTCAGTTGTAGGGACAAAAGAGAGAGTGTACAGATTCGGAGGAGATGAATTTGTAATACTGCTAGACAATACCTCTGAAACAATGCTTGGCTTAAAAATCAATAATATTATGGAAAAAATACGTGTACCGTGGCATTATAATGAACATACTTTTCATATTTCCGTCAGTGCTGGAGTTGCTGTTTATCCTCACCATGGTGAAGATTATGAACAGCTAATGCAAAATGCTGATACCGCTCTTTCATATGCAAAGGATAAGGGTAAGAACATATTTGTTGTATATGATAGAGAGATGAGAGAACAAGCCTGGAACCATATTCAATTAAGCAATGACTTGAGAACTGCCCTGGAAAGAGATGAATTCAAACTCCACTATCAGCCACAAGTAAACTTGTCAACAGGAGAAATAGTTGGTGTAGAAGCATTGATTAGATGGAATCATCCTGTCAAGGGGAATATTCCTCCTGCTGATTTTATTCCATTTTCAGAGGAAACAGGGCAGATTGATAAAATCGAGGAATGGGTAATTGATACAGCCTGTAGACAAAGCAAAATATGGTATCAGGATGGATACAAGAATATTTCAATTTCGATCAACATATCCGGGAAAATGCTCGGAAGAAGTGAGTGGATTGATAGAATTCAAGAGTATATTTTGGATTGCAAAAGTTATGGTAGAATAGTATTTGAAATAACTGAAACTGCAATCATTTCAGACCTGGAGATAAGTCTTGTATCTTTGAAGCAAATTCATGATTTAGGAATTAAGTTAGCACTGGATGATTTTGGGACCGGATTTTCTTCCCTAACTTACCTTCAAAAACTTCCCATTGATATAATTAAGCTTGATAAGGATTTTATCTGGGAAATTGGCGTAAATGAAGGAAAGGAATTTATAATCAAGGCCGTAATTGATCTTGCTCACAATCTTGGTATGAATGTAGTGGCTGAAGGAGTTGAAACTGATGAGCAGCTTCATTTCTTAAAGGCCGCAGGATGTGATTATGCCCAGGGATATTTGTTTAATAAACCCATGAATGCTACAGATGTAGAGAAAACATTTCAAAAGTTATAACACAGGGGATTTGCCCATGGTAAGCAATCTAAAAAAACTTACGGTTGAAAATATGCATATGGCTGCTCACTATAAAATGACAATTTTACAAAGAGAGTTAAACCAGAGTGTTGTAGGTTCCAGTGGAATGATGAATTAAGTACAAGTATAGAAAAATCTGATAATAATATGTACAAACATAAAATTAGAGATTAGAGATGATAATACCTTGAATATTACGGATGGAGGTAAAAAAATGACAGATAGCATAGACCTTGTTGTCTTAAGAACGGTTGAAAATGAATTTGAAATGAATATGATTACAGCAATATTAAAGGATAATGGCATCCCTTTTATAGTCAAAAACAAAGGATCTGGAAGTTACATGAGGATAATTACAGGAAGTTCACCTTTTAGAACAGATATAATGGTGGATGAGAAAAGCTTTGAAGAAGCGATGGAACTAATAATTCCAATAATTGGGGATCAGGAGATTTAGTAAAATTGAGATAAACTCTTTGTATCTTGGGATCGACCCCGGATAACACCAAGGGTCGATTCTTGAAAAAAATTGAACATATGTAAGGATTGGGGGAAAAGTAATGATAGAAAAATTTGATTTTGTATTGCCCACTAAAATAAGATATGGAGCTGGCTCACTAAAATTACTTGGTGACGAACTAAAAAAGCTGGATGCCAGAAAAATCATGATAATTACCGACAAAGGCATAATGAAATCCGGATTGATGGACAGACTGACAGATTTATTGAATGATGGAGGTTTTGATTACCTTATATTCGACGATATTGAACCTAATCCAAAGGATTATAACGTTGAGAAATGCGCAAATGAAGCAAGGGATAATAAGGTGGATACTTTTGTGGCATTTGGAGGGGGCAGTCCCATGGATGCTGCAAAGGGTGCTTCAGTACTAGTCAAGCAAGGTGGTAGAATCAAGGATTATCAAGGTAAAGACAAGATTGGAGAGAACTGCATACCCTTGATAACAATACCTACAACAGCAGGAACAGGTAGTGAGGTTACTTTTTCTTCAGTTATCACTGATACAGAGAAAAATTTCAAATTTACAGTAAAGAGTCCTCACATTGCAGCAAAAACAGCTATTGTAGATCCTGAATTAACTCTTAGTGTTCCCCCACTTATAACTGCATCAACAGGAATTGATGCCTTGACTCATGCCATTGAAGGTTATACTGCAAACTGTACTGAACCAATAGCAGAGGCAATAGGTTTATATGCCGTGGAATACATATCATCGAATATTTTAGGAGCAGTTAAGAATGGAAATGACCTCCAGTCCAGGGATGGAATGATGATAGGTAGCTTAATGGGAGGATTATCTTTCAGCCATTCAGATGTAGCTTCAGTACATTGTATGGCCGAAGCTCTTGGTAGCATGTATGATGCACCACATGGTCTTTGTAATTCAATATTGCTGCCGTATGTGATGGAATATAATTTGCCCGAGTGTGAATTTAAGTATGCCCGAATTGCCAGAGCAATGGGTATAAAGGGTCACAATGACAGGGAAACTGCCGAAAATGGTATTGAATATATTAGAAAGCTTTCTAATGATATAGGACTGCCTGGTCTCAGTTCATTGCAAATCAGTCCAGATGATTTTGATGAATTAGCAGAAATGTCAGTAAAAAATGGTTCAAATCAGAGCAATCCAAGATCAATTGATAAAAATGCTTACAGGAAACTCTTTATAAAAGCATATGAAGATATGAGATGATGTGTTTATTACAATAAGTTGTTTGCTGGTTTTTAGTTGATTAACCTATACTAAAATTATGTATTTTGTGTTTACAAACTAGAACAATATAGTATAATATGACATATATACTTTGATGGAGAATAGTAGTTGCTAAAAAACCTTTTAGAGAGTCGATGATGGTGTAAATTCGACAGGTACAAGCAGTGAATGGGCTCTTGAGTTTTGTCTGAAAAAGTAGGACAAGGTAATCCCACCTTACAGGGAGCAAAGCTGGCAGAAATGCAAGAAGAGTGGCAACGCGGAAAACCCTTCGTCTCTTATTAAATGAGATGAAGGGTTATTATATTATCAGAGAGGATGATCAAAATGGAAAAGAAGATTGTATTTAGCGGTGTACAGCCTTCAGGAGCGTTAACAATAGGGAACTATATAGGCGCTTTAAGAAATTTCGGAGAATTGCAGGATGAGTTTGATTGCAATTATTGCATCGTTGATATGCATGCCATTACAGTACCTCAGGTTCCTAAGAACCTTAGAAAAAACACTCTGGATGTATTGTCAATGTATATGGCATGTGGGATTGATCCGGAAAAATCGACTTTGTTTGTTCAGTCTCACGTTCCTGCACATGCAGAGTTATCGTGGGTCCTTAATACCATAACCTATATGGGGCAACTAAATAGGATGACACAGTTCAAGGAAAAATCGAAAAAGTCCGATGAAAATCTTAATGCAGGGCTATTTACATATCCTGTCTTGATGGCTGCAGATATATTATTGTACCAGACTGATTTTGTACCTGTAGGTGAAGATCAAAAACAACATCTTGAGCTTGCCCGTGACCTTGCGGAAAGGTTTAACAATAAATACAGTGACACATTTGTAGTTCCTGAACCATTAATCAAGGAATTTGGAGCGAGAATAATGAGTCTTCAGGATCCTACTTCAAAAATGAGCAAATCAGATAGTGACGAAAATGCATTTATTCTTCTTCAGGATAATAAGGATAAGATTTCAAAAAAAATAAAACGAGCAGTAACAGATTCAGTTGGAATTGTCAATTACTCTGATGACCAACCTGGAATTAAGAATCTTATTAATATCTATTCGGTGCTGTCAGGTAAAGAAATTAATGATATTGTTGATATGTACAGCGGTAAAGGTTATGGAGTGTTCAAGTCTGAATTAGCTGAGGTTGTTGTAGAAGCGCTTGATCCAATTCAAACCAAATACAGAGAGTATTTGGATAGCAAGGATTATCTTGAAAAAATCTATACTGAAGGCGCACAAAAGGCTGAAGCCAAGGCGCGTAAAACACTGAGAAAAGTTTATAAGAAGATAGGTTTTATATCAAGATGATAATCTCAATAAATTGACATCAGCATTATACTCTTTTAAGAAAATTAAAGTCAATGAAGTAAACTAAATATTTAGCGTGTTCACCCTCAGGGTACAAATAGAGTAAAATAACGCTAACTTAAGATATTATGCTGTTCTAGACAAGGAGAGAGAATATGACATTACCTAACATGATTACCGTATTCAGAATAATTTTGGTTCCTGTGTACATTAGTTTGTTTTTTTCAGATATAGATAATAAAGTATTTATTTTGGGAATGATATTTATGATAGCAGGAGTATCAGATGTCCTTGATGGATACATAGCAAGAAAATATAATCTGATAAGCAAACTTGGATCCGCTCTTGATCCATTCGCAGACAAGCTGATGAGTTTTACTGTACTGATAACTTTTACAATAATTGGCTTAATACCATTTTGGATTTTGATTCCAATGATTCTAAAGGAAGTAATTATGATAACCGGAGGTATAATACTATACCTGAAGCATGGAAAAGCTGTTATACCTTCAAACATATATGGAAAGGTAGCGACATTTTCTCTTTATGCTGCAATTCTATCGATTATTATTAACATTAATATGATTGTATCAATGCTGCTTTTGATTATTACAGTATTGCTTAATATTGTTGCTTTCATTATTTACTTGAAAATATTTAGAAAAATGCTTCTTGATGAAAAAAGTCAGTAGTTTTTATAAGAAAGTAATTATAAAAATTAAAGTTATCATATGAATGTTATGTGAGGAAGACATTGACAAAGCGTCTAATTATAGCTATAATTGTGACTATATATTTTGTGATGAGAAAGAGGAGTAATCTGATTCTCTTAAAAGAGAATGGATTCATGGCTGGGAGATCCTAAGCAGGAATCAGATGAAGGTAGCTTTCGAACATTCAGACTGAATAGAGTAGGTCTGAACGGGATACCGTTATCTATTAATGAAGTGTCATGGCATAGCCATGAAATTAAGGTGGTACCGCGAACCCTTCGTCCTTATGTTAGTGAGGATGAAGGGTTTTTATTTTTGCCTAGGAGGGGACAAAATGAGAGAAAACTTACCAAAGAATTATGATCCAAAGGAGTTTGAAGACAGGCTTTATGGGTTCTGGAATGAAAACGGCTACTTTACTCCAGAAATTGACGAGACAAAAAAGCCTTACACTATAATGATGCCGCCACCAAATGTTACTGGTAGTCTTCATATGGGACATGCATTGAATAATACAATACAGGATATATTGATTAGGTGGAAACGTATGGAAGGATATTCTGCATTATGGCTACCAGGGACTGACCATGCAAGTATATCTACTGAGGCAAAAGTTGTAGAAAAGATAAAATCAGAAGGAAGAAGCAAAGATGAGCTAGGTAGGGAAGGCTTCATCAAGGAAGCATGGGAGTGGACTGATCTTTATGGGGGAACTATAAAAAACCAGTTAAAAAAATTGGGAGTTTCATGTGACTGGACCAGAGACAGATTTACTCTAGATGAGATGCTCAGCAATGCTGTTGAAGAGGTATTTGTTAGGCTATATGATAAAGGCTTGATTTACAGAGGAGATAGAATAATAAATTGGTGCCCAAGTTGTCACACGGCAATATCAGATGCTGAAGTGGATCATGAGGATTCACACGGACATCTATGGCATGTAAGCTACCCAATAAAAGACAGTGATGAGACAATAACAATAGCAACAACAAGACCAGAAACGATACTTGGTGACCTTGCAGTTGCTGTTCATCCTGACGACGAAAGATATGGTCATCTAGTAGGAAAGACAGTTATTCTACCTCTTGTAGGAAGAGAGATACCAATTATAGCTGATAATTATGTAGAAATGGATTTTGGAACAGGTGCATTAAAAATCACGCCATCTCATGATCCTAATGACTTTGAAGTAGGAGAGAGACATGGTCTTGGACAGTGTGTTGTAATTGATGAAGATGGATTTATCAACGAGAATGGAGTAGAGTTCAAAGGGCTTGAAAGATTTGAAGCAAGAAAAGCAATTGCTGATAAACTTGAGGAACAGGGTTATCTTAAGGAAGTTAAGGACCATGAAAATGCAGTTGGTCATTGTGAGCGATGCAAGACCATAATAGAGCCAATAATATCGAAGCAATGGTTTGTAGAGATGAAACCTTTGGCGAAGCCTTCTCTTGAGGCTTATTACAACGGTGAAATAAATTTTGTCCCCGAAAGATTCGGCAAGGTATATGTTCATTGGCTTGAAAACATTAAAGATTGGTGTATATCAAGACAGCTTTGGTGGGGTCACAGATTACCTGTGTATTATTGCGATGATTGTGGAGAAATAATAGTATCGAGAGAAGAAGTTACAAGCTGTTCTAAATGCAAGAGTAAAAACATCAGACAGGAAACCGATACTCTTGATACATGGTTTTCCTCAGCTCTTTGGCCTTTTTCAACGCTGGGATGGCCTGAAGAGACAGAAGACCTTAAGTATTTCTTCCCGACTGATGTGCTTGTGACAGGGTATGATATTATATTCTTCTGGGTTATCAGGATGATATTTTCAAGTCTGGATCAGATGGGCGAACTTCCTTTCAAGGATGTATTTCTGACAGGTCTGGTAAGGGATGCACAGGGCAGAAAAATGAGCAAGTCACTGGGTAATGGTATTGACCCTCTAGAGATTATAGATGAGTATGGAGCAGATGCTCTTAGGTTTACCTTGATTACTGGAAACACTCCAGGTAATGACATGAGATTTTATACTGAAAGGGTGGAAGCAAACAGAAACTTTGCCAACAAGCTTTGGAATGCTACTAGATTTGTATTAATGAACCTTGATGAAGATATGGGAAAAGCTTCTCTTGAAGGTCTGAAGCTTCAGTCCGAGGATAAGTGGATTCTTACAAGGCTGAACACCGTTATTGGTGAGGTACAAGATAACATGGACAAATATGAAATTGGACTGGCTGGTCAGAGGATGTATGATTTTATTTGGGAAGACTATTGTGACTGGTATATTGAGATGGTTAAATCAAGATTGTATGGAGACGACAAAGACTCATCAAGAACAGCACAGAACGTTTTGGTTGTTGTTTTGATGGAAACACTCAAGCTATTGCATCCGTTTATGCCTTTTATAACTGAAGAAATTTGGCAGCATCTACCTGAGAATAGCGAAGCATTGATTGTTGAATCTTGGCCAGTTGCTGACAGTAGCTTTATTTTCGAAAAAGAAGCAGAAGAAATTGAGTTTATTAAAAGAGCAATAAAGGGAATTCGTAATGCCAGAGCAGAAATGAATATTGTTCCATCTAAAAAATCTAAACTGATTTTCGTTCTAGATGATAAAACAAAGGAAGCGGTAATTGAGAAAGGAAAACTGAAATTCATGACATTGGCAAGTGCTGAGGATATTATGTTTATTGACGACAAAAAGTCTTTAGGCGAGGATAACATATCTGTGGTACTCGATGGATGTGAAATCTATCTTCCACTAAGTGATCTAATTGACTTTGACAAGGAAATTGAAAGGTTGGAGAAGGAGAAGGCAAAACTTGAAGATGAGATAAAGAGAGTAAAATCAAAGCTGTCAAACGAAGGGTTTGTTTCTAAAGCTCCAGCCAAGGTAGTAGAAGAAGAGAAGGCAAAACAAGCCAAGTATTCACAGATGTTGCAAAATGTGGATGAAAGACTTGAATCTATTAGAAAGCAGTAGGAGGAAGCAATGAAATACGAAGAGGCTCTTGCCTATATAAATGATAAAGAAAAGTATGGATCAAGACTTGGTCTTGATTCCATAAGGACGCTATTAAAACATCTAGGTGACCCGCACAAAGGGATGAATTACATCCATGTTGGGGGTACTAATGGCAAAGGATCAACTTCAGCATACCTGGCACAATGTCTAAAGGAAGCAGGTTATAGAACTGGTCTCTATACATCACCATACCTTGAAAGGTTTACCGAGAGAATTCAAATTAACGGAGAGGACATTCCCCAGGAAATTCTTGGGGAAATTACCTCAAAGGTTAAAGCAGCTGCCGATAAAATGGTTCAGAGTGGTCTGGAGCATCCTACAACATTTGAGTTGGTTACAGCCGTGGGATTTGAGTATTTCAGCAGGACCGCGGTAGACTTTGTTATACTTGAAGTAGGACTTGGTGGCAGATTTGACAGTACTAATGTAATTGAATCATCAATTGCATCGGTAATAACTACAATTGATTATGACCACACCGATGTTCTAGGTAAAACACTTGCAGAGATTGCATATCAAAAGGCAGGCATTATTAAAGAAAACGGGCTGGTAATATCCTATCCTCAGGAAATGGAAGCAGAGCAAGTTATAAGAAAAGTTGCGGATGAATACAATGCTGATTACGTTAAAATGCCTGCTGATAATTTAGATTTAAAGAGTAGCACGTATAAAGGAAGCGTCTTTGATTTTGAATATAAGGGGATAAAATATCAGAATTTGAAAATTGAAATGCTGGGGGAGTATCAGATTATGAATGCAACTCTAGCGATTACAACTCTCATTGAATTGAAGGATAGAGGATTTGTTGAATTTTCAGAAGAACAACTAAGAAATGGTCTTTTAAGAACAAGATGGAAAGGACGCTTGGAGGTTATTGCAATAGACCCAATCTTTTTAATTGATGGAGCCCATAATCTACAAGGTGTAAGATTATTGGCCAAGTCAGTGGAAATGTTCCCATATAAGAGGCTTATACTTGGTATAAGTGTTCTTAAGGACAAGGACTATACTCATATGATTGAAAAATTGGTCCCATTGGCTTCTGAGGTTGTAGTTACGGAGGTAAGTATGCCCCGTAAACTAGCAGCGGAGCTTTTGGGTGAAGAGGTTAGAAAGTTAACACCTAACGTTCATGTGGAAAAGACCTTGGAAGGTGCTGTTAGAAAATCGATTGAGCTGGCAGACAAGGATGACATGATTCTATTTGGGGGATCTCTATATATGATTGGTGAAGTTAGGTATCATGCGATAAACCTACTATCTAGATAGTAGGTTTATCGTCTATTAATAGTTCGATTATTGATTTATAATAGTATTCAGGAGAATTCTCCCACTTATGCATAAGCAAAGTTGCCTGCTCTTCATTTGGTACACTGATGTATAGACTGAAAACAGTCTCTCCCTGCTCAATAAGTTTTAAATTAACATTTATCTCTCCATTGTCTCTTGGATATAAAGTTGCTTCAGTTTGGACGGGGACTGGGTCACCTAAAGAATCAAGGCTAAAAATGCTATGGACTTTGGAAATTATCGAATCTGTAATCTTGGATTCAAAATAATCCAGACTTTCAGTTCCACTTTCCTCTAGAACCAATAAAGAAGTATGATCATTTTCCTCAATCCTAATAAAAGATCCATCAGAAAGTTCAGAGATGTATTGTTGAATTATAAAAAAATTCATATTGAAATTGTCAATCAAGAGTTCTGCAATTCTTTCCTTTGATAATGGTTCAGGAGATACTTTAAGTATATACAATAAGAGAAGCTTTTGTTTTGCAACATCTTCAGAATTGTTTTGAAACATTTCTACACCCCTTTGAATATGAGATTAATTGATTATATCATAAATAGTAGTCTGATGAATAGAAAGCTTGCTTTATGCTGATGCATGTTTTTCGATGAGTTATCTTTAATAATCAAGGGTATAAGGCAATACAAGAGCATTAGAGAATTATTTTTAAATAAAGGAATGGTTATTTTATGCAAACACAGTTGCTAATAGGAGTAATTATATTTATAATAGTTGTAAGTCTTCAATTGACTTTGAATTTGATATTGAGGGAATTAAGGGAATTGAAGGATATATTACGCAATAAATTCAAGTAGGAGGGAGAGAACGGCTTGATAGACAACAAAAAAGAAAAAATCTTATTTTCGAGAGATGAAATTGACAAAAGAGTTAGGGAATTGGGACTAGAATTAAGCGAGATATACAAGGACAGAGATTTGGTGATAGTGTCTTTGCTAAGAGGGAGCTTTATTTTCACAGCTGACTTATCCAGAGAATTGAGTATTCCAGTGGAAATTGAATTTATGACGACTGCAAGCTACGGAAATGAAGAAGTTTCGTCAGGGATAGTAAAAATCCTTCAAGATGTAAGAGGTAGTCTAAAAGGCAAGGACGTTTTAATAGTTGACGATATTATTGATACTGGACATACACTTAAAAAAGTAATTGAACATCTGGAAGAGAAGGAACCTGATTCAATAAAGGTTTGTGTTATGCTTGATAAACCAAGTAGAAGACAGGTAGATCTTGAACCAGATTATGTTGGTTATGTAATTCCTGATTTATTTATAGTTGGATATGGATTGAATTACGGGGATTATTTTAGGAATATTCCTTATATATTTACATTTGAGTAATTATATCACCTACAGGGAACTGTAGGTGTATTTAATGGATAGTGATTCATAAAAGATAGGATGTGGATTAATGAGGATTAGGAGTTCACCAACAATAAATGAAGTCAATGTTCTGTTCCTTGCATTGGGACTTTTGCTTTTGGTATTCGGATCAATGGCGCAGCAAAGAGATCTGTATACTGGGGTTTTGATAACTGAGTATATATTCATTTTACTTCCAAATATTATCTATCTCAAGCTTAGGGGATTCTCATTAAGAGAGGTATTGGGACTTAAGTCTATTTCAATAAGACAAGCAGTTCAGATAATCTTTATAATGATATTTGCTTATCCAATGGCAGTCTTTCTTAATTATATCGTTATTGTTATGGTTAATTCAATGAGTCAAGCTATGCCAATAGGGGTGCCTGTTCCAACAAATCTTAAGGAATACATAATTGGATTGCTTGTAATTGCTGTTACTCCTGGGATCTGTGAAGAAGTTATGTTCAGAGGAACAATGCAAAGCGCATACAACAGAATTGGTGATAAGAAGGCTATTTTAGCTACAGCGCTTCTATTTGGACTGTTTCATTTTAATCTCCTCAACCTTCTTGGTCCATTTTTTCTTGGGATAGTACTGGGTATAATAAGGTCTAAGACCGGCAGTTTATATGGTTCTGTATTAGGCCATACAGTCAACAATGGAATTGCAATAACAATAGGATTTGTTCTAACAGGACTAAATGAAAACTTAAGGAATATTACGGAACAAGCTCCCGTAATGCCTGAAGGTATGCAGATGATTGTTACATTGGTAGTTCTGGGTGGTTGGGCTCTTTTTTCATTCGTGGTCTTGTATTTGTTATTGAAAAATCTACCGGAATCAAATAGAGAAATTGAAGCCGAAGATGATTATGAACCTCATGAGGAAGACCTAGTGGATCGACCAGAAGAAATAGAATATGATAGCGAGAGGTTTCTATGGGCTCCAGTTATTATCATTGCAGGATTATTTATATTTTTGAATTACAGATACTTCTTTCTATTATAAAGGGACGTGGGAAAATATGGCTAGTTATGGAAGTTTTGCTTCATTGTATGATGTACTTATGGATGACTTTGATTATGTTGCCTGGAGTGGTTATATACAACGCATATTAAGTAAAAATGGTATCGACCATGGTATAATCCTTGAGATGGCATGTGGTACGGGAAGTCTTACTAAAGAATTGCTTGACCTTGGATATAGGGTAGATGGATTTGACTTATCAGAGGAAATGTTGGCAGTAGCCCAGAATAAATTATCAAAGAATAAAAAACTGAGACTTTTTAATATGGATATGACGGAGTTTAAAATGGATAGAAAATATCAAGCCATTGTAGCAGCTTGTGACAGTATCAACTATATCCTAAGTGAAAGTTCTCTTAAGGAGACTTTTAGGAGGGCTTATGATCATCTTGATGATGGTGGATTGTTAATATTTGACATAAATTCTGAATATAAACTGCGAGAGATATTGGGCAATAATATCTTTCTGGAAGACAGAGATGAAGTTTTTTACACCTGGGAAAATCAATTTGATGAAGATACCGATATATGCAATTTCTATCTTACATTCTTCCACTCAAATGATGGAGAGAATTATAAAAGGTTTGATGAGGTACACAGGGAGAAAGTGTATTCAATTGAGACAATTATCAATTTGCTAAGAGATGTTGGGTTTGTTGAGATAGAAAAGTATGAGGCCTTCGTTTTTGAAGATGTGAAGAAAGAAAGTGAACGAATAAATTTTGTTGCAAAAAAGAAATAGAAGGTTAAGGTGATTTAATGAATGATTATATGATTAGAGGAATGGACAGAGAAGGACGATTAAGAGCTTTTGTAGCAAGAACTACAGGAGTAGTGGATGAAGCAAGAAAAATACACAATACATCGGCTACAGCCACAGCTGCAATCGGCAGGCTTTTAACTGCAGGACTAATTATGGGTGCAACAATGAAGAACGACGATGACCTCATGACTTTAAAGGTTTCCGGAGACGGGCCTGTTGGAACTCTTACAGCAGTTGCAAACAGCAGAGGAGAGGTCAAGGGATTATTGGATAATCCTGCTGCTGACGCTCCTTCCACTGAAGATGGTAAATTGGATGTTGGAGCTATTGTAGGGAAAAATGGTACTTTTGTATCAATAAGAGATATTGGGATGAGAGACCCATATGTTGGACAAACCAGCCTTGTTTCAGGTGAAATAGGTGATGATATTGCAAACTTTTACAGTGAATCAGAACAGATCCCAACAGCTGTAGGCTTGGGGGTATTGGTTGACAAGGACTTATCCTGTAAAGCAGCTGGAGGGTTTATCATACAGCTTATGCCCTTTATCACTGATGAAGAGATAAGTATGATAGAATCATCATTGAAGAAGGCAAGACCTCTTTCAACTTTGATTGATGAGGGATATACACCAGAGGAGATCATGAATGAATTGTTGTCTGAATTCAATATGGAAACTACAGAGAAGATAGATGTCAGTTATACATGTGATTGTTCATTTAATAAAGTTGAAAAAGTCCTGATTAGCCTTGGAGAGAGTGAAGTCCAGGATATAATTGATGAGGATGGAGAAAGTGAAGTAGTTTGTCATTTCTGTAATACAAAATATCATTTTTCAAGGGATGACCTGCAGAAAATCCTGTTGACAATCAAGGATAAATAATATATACTAGCTATTGTGGCATTGGCCAGGAATGGTATGAATACTAGCCCAGATAGCTCAGTCGGTAGAGCAGTGGACTGAAAATCCACGTGTCGCTGGTTCGATTCCGGCTCTGGGCACCACAATGGTTTTTAATAGAATAATGGCATGCGGGAGTAGCTCAGTGGTAGAGCATCGCCTTGCCAAGGCGAGGGTCGCGAGTTCGAATCTCGTCTTCCGCTCCAGAAATATGGCGGCATAGCCAAGTGGTAAGGCAGAGGTCTGCAACACCTTCACCCCCAGTTCAAATCTGGGTGTCGCCTCCATAATGAGATCCTTCTGTTAACTCAGAGGGATTTTTTCTATAGCAAATAATATTGAAACAGGTGATTAGAATAGTGAAAAATCCATATGCACCAGATAAGAGAGTTAGTGTTGCAATAATAAGCAAAGATTCACCGCTTGATGTTTTCAACTCGCTTGAAGAGCTGGGAATCAAGGCTATCCCGACAATACCATCCATGATTCTACAACCATACCTTGCAAATCACCCAGATATGGTACTTACGCCATTGGGTGATGGTTCAGTGGTTGCAGCACCATCCGTATGGGATTATTATAATTTGGAGCTTTCAAAATTTGGGATAAAGGTTATAAAAGGCAACGTAGAACCAAGTGTTCAATATCCTGATGATATTCCTTACAACGCAGCATTTCTTGAAAACACTCTTATACACAAGTTGGATTATTCAGAGAGAGTTATTTTGGAATATGCTGATAAATTTGAAATGTTAAAGTTAAATACAAAACAAGGGTACTCAAAATGTTCTCTTGCTATAGTTGATAATAGAAGTGCGATAACATCTGATAAAGGGATGGCTAAATTGCTTAATGCCAATGGTTTTGACTTGCTTTTAATTGAGCAAGGCTACATAGATTTGCCAGGGATGAAATATGGATTTATAGGTGGAGCTACAGGACTGTTATCTCCGAAAGAAATGGCAATAACTGGCACTCTGGAAAGACATCCTGATAAGGGTAGAATAGAAAAGTTTATTTCACAAAAGGGTATCAGCCTTATCTATCTTTCAGCCAAACCTGCAATTGACATAGGTACA
>NZ_JBMEMN010000026.1:0-38316 GCF_049310905.1 Gudongella sp. DL1XJH-153 | reverse complement strand
GCACCTCTTTTTTCATAAGATTATTGTGACATAATCAAAAGATAATTATAAGGTGACATTATCAAAAGATAAACACATTAACAAGAAAAAAATATTGTAATGATAACTGCGTTATGTTATAATACTATGGTGATTACACACACCTGTTGATATTGAGGGTAGTGCTCAAATGAGTCCCAAGGTAGTTGACACAGGTGGAGGGAAAAAACATGGAGGTGAAAGTATGTCAGTAGTATCAATGAAAAGTTTGTTGGAAGCAGGTGTACATTTTGGACACCAAACAAGAAGATGGAATCCAAAGATGGCTCAGTATATCTTCACAGAAAGAAACGGGATATACATTATTGACCTACAAAAAACTGTCAAGAAAATAGACGATGCTTACAATGTAATGAAGGAAGTCGTTGAAAATGGCGGAGTAGCTCTTTTTGTAGGAACAAAGAAACAAGCACAGGAAGCTATCGAAAATGAAGCAAAAAGATGTGGCATGCATTACGTAAACCAGAGATGGTTGGGAGGTATGCTTACAAATTACAAGACAATCAAAAAGAGAATTGACAGATTACATCAGCTTGAAAAAATGGAAGAAGATGGAACATTTGAAGTTCTTCCTAAAAAAGAAGTTATCAAGTTAAGACATGAAGCTGAAAGACTTGAGAAATTTCTTGGTGGAATAAAAACTATGAAAAAAGTACCAGATGTATTATTTGTAGTTGATCCACGAAAAGAAAAAATTGCTGTTCAGGAAGCACATATCCTTGGAATTCCTGTAATTGGCATAGTCGATACTAATTGTGATCCAGATGAGATTGACTACATTATTCCTGGTAATGATGATGCAATCAGAGCTGTTAAATTGTTGACAGAGACAATGGCTAATGCTGTTATCGAGGCTAAACAAGGTGAGCAGAACGAGTCTGAGGAAAGCGTAGAATCTACAGAAAAGTAAGATTAAGGTAAGGATTGCAGATTCTTGTATTCCTTACCATTTTAATGATATAGGAGGTATATTATGGCTATCAGTGCTTCTTTAGTAAAAGAATTAAGAGAAAAAACAGCAGCTGGAATGCTGGATTGTAAAAAAGCTTTGGAAGAAACAAACGGAGATGTTGAAAAGGCAATAGACTACCTAAGGGAAAAAGGTCTGGCTTCTGCATCAAAGAAATCAGGAAGAATTGCTTCAGAAGGTCTTGTTGAATCATATATTCATGGTGGAAGAATTGGTGTTCTAATTGAAGTAAACTCAGAGACTGACTTCGTAGCTAAAAATGAAGAATTCAAAGAATTTGTTAAGGACATGGCAATGCAAGTAGCTGCTGCTAATCCTAAGGTTGTATCAAGAGAAGAACTTTCAGATGAAGAAATTGCACATGAGCGTGAAATTCAGATGAATAAGGTTGTAAATGAAGGTAAACCAGCTCATGTTGCAGAAAAAATTGTAGAAGGAAGAATGGATAAATTCTTCGAACAAATTTGTCTGCTTGACCAAGGCTTTATTAAGGACCCTAGTGTTAAAGTAAAAGATTTACTTGCATCCAAAATTTCAAAAATTGGTGAAAATATTGTTATTAGAAGATTCGCTAGATATGAAGTTGGAGAAGGTCTTGAAAAGAAAGAAGAGAACTTTGCTGAGGAAGTTGCAAAGCAAATGAACATGTAGTTAATAAGGAGAACACTAGTTGTTCTCCTTTTATTACGAAAATGCATCATTAGATGCTTTCTTAAAAACTTTTTCTGAGGAGTGTAGCCATGAAATCCATTTTTAAAAGAGTTGTATTGAAGCTTAGCGGTGAAGCGCTTGCAGGTGGAAAAGGAACAGGAATTGATACCGAAACTGTAAGTAGTATAGCTGCAGAAATAAAAAAACTGAATGATTTTGGTGTAGAAGTCGCAATAGTGGTTGGTGGGGGCAATTTCTGGAGAGGACGTTCAACTGAAGACATGGACAGAGCTACTTCAGACTATATGGGTATGTTGGGAACAATGATGAATGCTCTGGCTTTACAAGATGCCTTGGAAAATATGGAGGTTATTACAAGAGTTCAGTCTGCTATTGAAATGAGACAGGTTGCAGAACCATATATTAGAAGAAGAGCTATCAGACACCTCGAAAAAGGAAGAGTTGTTATTTTTGGTGCAGGAACTGGAAATCCATATTTCTCAACAGATACTACAGCTGCATTGAGAGCTGCAGAAATAGAGGCTGAGGTTATATTGCTAGCAAAAAAAGGCGTAGATGGAGTTTATGACTCAGATCCAAAGTTCAATTGCGAAGCTAAAAAGTTTGACACTTTAAAATATATTGATATACTTAACTTAGGTCTTGGAATAATGGACTCCACAGCTACATCATTATGTATGGATAATAAAATTCCATTGATAGTATTTGGAATCGACGATCCTTACAATATTGTTAATGTTGTATTAGGAAAAAAAATTGGTACCCATGTAAAGGAGGATTAGTTATGGAATTAGATGTACACAAGGAAGCAGAATCGAAGATGGAAAAAACAATATCCGTCTACAAGGATGAACTATCAGCCATTAGAGCTGGAAGAGCAAATCCTGCACTGCTTGACAGAATTAACGTTGATTATTACGGTCAGATAACACCCCTGAAGCAAGTTGGAAGTGTATCTGCTCCTGAACCAAGATTACTTGTAATACAACCATGGGATTCAAAACTCATACCTTTAATAGAAAAGGAAATCCTAAAGTCAGATTTAGGTTTGAATCCATCAAATGATGGCAAACTAATTCGTCTTGCAATTCCACAGCTTACAGAAGAAAGAAGAAAAGACCTCATTAAAATTGTAAAAAAGAATAGCGAGAATGCCAAAGTTGCAATAAGAAATACCAGAAGAGATGCAGTAGATAAAATCAAGAAGATGGAGAAGGATAAAGAATTGACTGAGGATGATAGAAAACAGGCAGAGGATGAGATGCAAAAGATTACTGATAAGTACATCACAAAGGTAGATGAAGTAACTGCCAAAAAAGAAGAAGAATTGATGGAAATATAATTTAACCCCTTCTCTGTGAAGGGGTTTTTGTTGATGGAGGAAGAAATGACTGAAAAGATCAGCAACAATCTAAATGACCTCGATTATGAGAGACTGCCAACCCATATTGGGATAATAATGGATGGGAACGGAAGATGGGCGAAAAAAAGAGGATTGCCTAGGCATTTTGGACATCAGGAAGGCATGAAGAAAGTTGTCCATATAGTCGAAGTATGCAAAGAACTTGGCATTGGCAATTTGACTTTGTATGCTTTTTCAACTGAGAATTGGAAACGACCGAGCTTGGAAGTTGATGCTCTTATGAATCTGTTAGTGGTCTTTATCAGAAAAGAACTAGATCGTTTAAACAATAATAATGTAAAAATAATAATTCTTGGAGATACCTCACAATTACCAGATATCCCGAGAAATGAAGTCGAAAGGGCAACCAATTTGACTTCCAATAATAGTGGAATGATTTTGAACATTGCTTTAAATTATGGTGGAAGGCAAGAAATTGTTATGGCAGTCAAGGATATTTTTACAGACGTGAATAAGGGTATTATTACAATAGAGGAAATTGATGATAAAGTTATTCTAGAATATTTGTACACAAAGGGTCAACCTGACCCGGATCTTATAATCAGACCAAGTGGAGAACTAAGACTAAGCAACTTTTTGACTTATCAATCAGCTTATTCTGAATTATGGTTTTCGGATGTATTATGGCCAGATTTTACTGGAGATGACCTTTATAGTGCTATAATAGATTATCAGAAAAGAAACCGCAGATTTGGGGGTATTTAAGTGGGAGACCTTGGAGTGAGATTAATATCAGGCATCATTGGCCTAGCATTATTGATAGGTGTTCTCCTTCTAGGGGGATACTATTTGGGCTTTGCCCTCTTGGCTCTTGCAATAATTGCCTTGAAGGAATTTTATAATGCTGTAAATAAAATAGGCATAAAGCCACTTTCAGTAATTGGATATGGTGGTACGGTTCTGCTCTATATTGCGCAATATAGTGAAACGATTACATCTGGGTTTATTATTTCTCTTTGTGTAATTGCATCATTATCCGCAACAGTGTTGCTTAATGATAGGGATATAAGAGATGCAGCAATAACCGTTATTGGAATTCTCTACATACCATACTTGCTATTCCATATCTTATATTTAGATGGAAGCAATTACCTTTGGATAATATTTCTAATAGCCTTCGGGACAGATACTTTTGCTTATCTTGTGGGTAGTAAGTTTGGGAATAAAAAACTCTGTCCTGAAATCAGCCCTAAAAAATCTGTTGAAGGGGCTTTGGGAGGTATTGCAGGCAGCATACTTGTTACAATGGTTTATTCTAGTTTTTTTGATCTTAGCCCACTTTGGAGCTTTGGAATACTAGCTTTGGTAGGATCAATAATATCCCAGTTGGGAGACCTTACAGCATCTAGAATAAAAAGGATAGCAGGAATAAAAGATTATGGAAAAATTATGCCGGGGCACGGGGGTATGATGGACAGATTTGACAGTATAATATTCACAGCACCGGTTGTGTATTATTATGCATATTACTTTTTCATGTAGAAATATGAGGTGAAATGAAATGTTAACAGCTTTAGCTGCAATATTTGTGTTTTTATTGGTTGTCCTTGTTCACGAGGCTGGCCATTTTACAGTTGCAAAAATGGTAGGAATAAGAGTTAATGAATTTGCTATTGGTATGGGACCAAAACTTGTTCAAAAAATTAAAGGTGAAACCAAATATACCTTAAGAGCATTACCAATTGGTGGATATGTTAAAATGGAAGGGGAAGATGAATCTTCGAATGACCCTAGAAGTTTTTCAAATGTATCTGTATGGTCAAGAATAGCTGTAATTACAGCAGGTGCCATAATGAACTTTGTCTTGGCAATAGTAGTCCTCTCAATTGTAGCATTCAACGTTGGAGTGCCTTCAACGACTATAGGCGAGATTATTGATGGAAGCCCTGCACAGGAATATGGAATTGCAGCCGGCGACAGAATTGTTGAAATTGAAGGAGTTCCAATTAATAACTGGGATGATATTGTTACCACCATTAACACTCAAAGTCCTGAGGAACTACTTGAAGTACAAGTTGTTAGAAATGATGAGATGATTTCCATGGAGGTAATGCCAACCGTAGATGAAGGTAGAGTTATAATTGGAATTGTTCCAGAATATGATTCAGGATTTTTTACGGCAATAAAATCAGGGTTCCAGGAAACTTGGTACTTTCTCAAGTTAATGTTTCAGTTTCTGGGGATGCTATTTCAAGGAAATGTATCCACAAATGACCTTGCTGGACCTGTTGGAGTAATTAATGAGATTGGTAATGCAGCCAGTATGGGGTTTGTTAGTGTTCTTTATATCCTTGGATTTATAAGTATAAATCTTGGATTCTTTAACTTGCTACCAATACCTGCTCTTGATGGTAGCAAGATAGTATTTTTGTTAATTGAATTATTTAGAGGTAAGCCCATAGATGCGGATAAAGAAGGTTTTATTCATTTTATCGGTTTTATTTTCTTAATATCTCTGATGCTGATTGTTACCTACAAGGATCTGATAAGGATTAACTTGTTTTAATTTATTTGGAAGACTAAATGAACAAACCAAATGGTGATACTAAGTAACAGTATTGATTTTAACTTACCTGACAACTGAAAAAAATTTATAAGGTGGATTATATATGAACAGGAAAGAGACAAGAAAAATAAGAGTAGGGGATTTATTTATCGGTGGTGACTCACCAATAAGCATACAGTCCATGACCAATACCCCTACATCCGATGTTGAAAAAACTTTGGCACAGATAAGAGAACTAGAGGAAACAGGCTGTGATATAGTCAGATCTGCAGTTTCTTCCATAGAAGATGCCAAGGCAATAAAAGAGATAAAAAGACATATTAATATGCCTATAATTGCAGATATTCAATTCGACTACAAGCTGGCAATTGAATCCATCAGGCAAGGAGTAGATGGTTTGAGGATAAATCCTGGCAACATAGGTAGCGACAATAAGGTAAAGGAAATTGTTAATGCTTGCAAATCAGAAAATATCTCAATAAGAATAGGCGTAAACTCAGGTTCAGTTAAGAAGGAATATCTTGAGAAATATAATGGAGTAAATGAAAAGTCTATGGTTGAAAGTGCATTGGAGCAAGTAAAGCTATTGGAAAATATGGGTTTTTATGATATAAAGATTTCATTAAAAGCTAGTTCAGTACCTTTAACCATCAAATCATACACTTTGATGTCAGAAAGATGTAACTATCCATTACACCTTGGAGTAACTGAAGCTGGAACACCATGGAGAGGAACAATTAAATCATCTGTTGGTATTGGTACATTACTAGCCATGGGAATTGGAGATACAATAAGAGTGTCTCTTACAGGAGATCCCGTAGATGAAGTTAAGGTAGGTAAGGAGATTTTAAAATCTCTTGGGCTCAGAAATGATGGTATCGATTTTATATCATGTCCGACCTGTAGCCGTACTCACATAGATTTGATTTCCATCGCTCAAGAAGCTGAAAAGCTATTGGAACATATAAAAAAACCAATTAAAGTTGCAGTTATGGGTTGTGCTGTCAATGGACCTGGCGAAGCCAGGGAAGCTGATATAGGAATAGCCGGTGGTGATGGAGAAGGGCTTATATTTAAAAAGGGAGTCATTATCAGAAAAGTACCCGAAGAGAATCTCCTAGAGGAACTTATCAAGGAGATAGAGGAACTCTAGATTTGATGAAGGAGCGAAAAAAAATGACAGAAGTTAACAAAACAATCAAATCCCTGTTTCCTGAAGAAACTCAAATTGCATCTTTTATTGAGGATCTAAAAATAGAATCTGTTGTTCTTGACAATAGTTCGATGAAGATGACCATAGTAATAGAAAACGATCATTGGATTACAAAAAAAGACAAGGCAGAAATAAAGATGGCGTTTACAAATAAGTTTCAGGGAATAAGCATTAATGTCGAATATTCAAAGAATAAAACTTCTCTGGATCAAGATAGGCTTATGACTTTGCTCAAAAAAAAGATTGGTAATCATCTACCCTCTAGCTCTTCTTGGTTAGAGGATGTTGTTTTAAATGAAGGAGATATAATAAACATGGTTTTACCTGGGAATCTACAGTATCAATCTGTAACAAGAAATGGTCTTCTTGATGAGCTGACTGAGATTACTGAGAATGCTACTGGTAAGACGTTAAATGTTGATTATATGGATTTTCAGGCACATGATAAATTCTTATACAACAATGAAATTGAAGAAAGAAAAATTTTAAAGGAAATGATGATAAAGAACCCCAACAAGAATGACAAAAAGTCAAAAATTAAGAATTACTCATATGGTAAAAAGATTAAAAGTGATCCTATTAAAATAATTGATATTGATATGCAGACAGGGAGTGCGACCATAGCAGGTAAAATATTCCAAATAGAAACAAAATCAATTAAGGACAATAGAACATTAGTGGTTTTCTATCTTTCAGATGGAACTAATTCCATTTCAGCAAAAGTATTCTTAAATGGTGAACAGGCAGATGATTTTACTACCAATATCAATGAGGGAACCTATGTACTTTTAAGTGGTGATGTAGTCTATGATACTTATGCTAAAGAGATGACTATTATGCTAAAGTCTATTCAAGTTCAAGAACAGTCGATTATCGAGGATATGTCTGATGAAAAAAGAGTGGAATTGCACCTTCATACACAAATGAGCTCAATGGATGGAGTATCCCATACCAAAGACTTGATTCAAAGAGCTATAGATTGGGGACATGAAGCTATAGCCATAACCGATCATGGAATTGTTCAGGCATTCCCAGATGCTATGGATATGAGTAAGGACATTAAGATTATATATGGTGTGGAAGCCTATATGATTAATGACAAAAAAGAAATTGTAACTGGAGAACTTGATGGAAGAGGACTAGATGATTTTGTTGTATTTGACCTTGAAACGACAGGATTGTCACCTAAAAACGATAGGATTACAGAGATTGGTGCAGTGAAGATTCAAAATGGTGAAATTGTTGATAGTTTCAGTCAACTCATAAATCCCCAAATGCCAATACCAGAATTAATAACAAAATTAACTGGTATAACGGATGACATGGTTTCAGACAAGCCTCTCATTGAAAGTGTTCTACCTCAATTCCATGATTTTATTGAAGGAAGTGTACTGGTTGCACATAATGCTTCATTTGACATGGGATTCATCAGAGAAGCCTTTGAAAGCATAGATATTCACTTACAAAATCCAGTTATGGATACCCTTGAGCTTTCCAGGGCAATGTTCCCTGCAATGAAGAGTCACAAACTAAATCTTGTCGCCAAACAACTGAAAGTAGAGCTCAAAAATCATCATAGAGCTGTTGATGATGCTGTTGCTACAGCAAATATTCTTCTAAGAATTTTAGAACTTTTGACCGACCGAAATCTAGAAGAATTAAAAGATATCAACGGATTATCAGGTCATGCTGATTCAAGTAAAGGTGATATGCACCATGTGATTCTACTTGCAAAGAATCAATCTGGGCTAAAAGATTTGTACAAATTAATATCAGAGTCACATCTGAATTATTTTTATAGGAAACCTAGAATGCCAAAGTCACTAATAGAAACCTACAGAAAAGATCTAATTATTGGAAGTGCATGTGAAGCAGGGGAGTTGTACAGAGCAATCATAAGAAACAAAACTCAACAGGAAATCAGAGAAATTGCTCAATTCTATGATTATCTTGAAATTCAACCTTTGGGAAATAACGCCTATATGGTGCGAGAAGGAATAGTCAAGAATTTGGATGAGCTGAAATCCATCAACATGATGATTTATAATCTTGGCAAAAAACTAAATAAACCTGTCGTTGCTACTGGTGATGTTCACTTTTTGGATCCTGAGGATGAAGTATACAGAAGGATTCTTATGTCAGGGCAAAAATTTCAAGACGCGGACAACCAGCCACCATTATACTTTAGAACTACGGAGCAAATGCTTGAAGAATTTAACTATATGGGTAAAGAGATTTCTAGAGAAGTTGTAATAACTGGTCCTAATATAATCAATTCATCAATCGATAAATGTATACCAATTCCTGAAGGTACTTTCCCACCACATATTGAGGGTGCTGATCAGGAACTGAGAGAAATAACAGTTAACAAAGCTGTTCAAACATATGGAAGTCCACTACCAGAACTCGTTAAAACAAGGCTTGAGAGAGAGCTTGATTCAATTATCAAGAATGGCTATTCTGTTATGTATATTATCGCTCAAAAATTAGTATCGAAATCCTTGGAAGATGGTTATCTGGTAGGCTCAAGGGGGTCAGTCGGATCTTCATTCGCTGCTACCATGAGTGGAATTACAGAAGTTAATCCATTGCCCCCTCACTATATCTGTCCTGAATGCATGAGTAACGAGTTTTTTACTGACGGTTCAGTTGCTTCAGGCTATGACCTTCCAGACAAGGAGTGTCCTGAATGTGGTACAAAATATATAAAGGAAGGTCAAGATATACCGTTTGAGGTTTTTCTTGGTTTTGAAGGAGACAAGGAGCCTGATATAGATCTTAACTTTGCTGGTGAGTATCAAGCTAGAGCTCACAAGTACACCGAGGAACTTTTTGGTAAAGGAAAGGTTTTTCGTGCAGGTACAATAGGTACGATAGCTGACAAAACAGCATATGGATTTGTTAAGAAATACTTTGAGGAAAGAGATCTTACAGTGAGTCAGGCTGAAATCAATAGATTGCTGAGAGGCTGTACAGGCATTAAACGATCTTCTGGCCAGCATCCTGGAGGAGTTATGATTGTCCCCGACTACAAGGATATCCATGATTTTACTCCTATTCAGTACCCAGCTGATGACAAGAATTCTGGTGTCATAACAACCCATTTTGATTATCATGCCATTAGTGGTCGAATTCTGAAGCTAGATATACTAGGCCATGATGTCCCTAGTATAATTAGAATGCTTGAGGATATCACTGGAGTCAATTCTACAGAAATTCCACTTGATGACAAGGATACAATGGAACTGTTCACAAGTACCAAATCAATAGGTGTAGATCCAGATGCAATAAATTGTCCGGTCGGAACTCTCGGAATACCTGAGTTTGGAACAAAATTCGTCAGACAGATGCTTATTGAAACCAAACCAACTACTTTTTCAGAACTAGTAAGGATAAGTGGTTTATCTCATGGGACTGATGTATGGATTAACAACGCACAAGAATTAGTCAAGAACAAAATTGCACCGTTGGCTGAAGTAATATCTACCCGTGAGGATATTATGCTATCTTTGATAAATGCAGGATTAGACAAAAAAGAATCATTTTTTATTATGGAGAATGTTAGAAAAGGAAAAGGGCTTAAGCCTGATGAAGAGAAGGCTATGAGAAATCTTGGAATCCCTGAATGGTATATTGAGTCCTGTAAGAAAATCAAGTATATGTTCCCTAAAGCTCATGCAGCTGCTTATGTAACCATGAGTTTCCGTATCGCTTATTTTAAAGTTCATTACCCTCAGGCATTTTACGCAACTTATTTCACAACCAAGTCTTCGGACTTTGATGCAGATTTAATTCTTAAAGGTGAGGGCGCAGTAAGGCAGAAGCTAAGCGAGCTGGAACAGAAGGGTATGGGAGCTACTTCAAAGGAGAAGAACCAGATAACAGTATTTGAAGTTGTTTTGGAAATGTACACGAGAGGATTTCAATTTGATAGGGTAGACCTTTATGAGTCACACAGTGACCAGTTTCGTATTAATGAAAAAGGTATTATTCCACCCTTAAAGGCACTTGAAGGAGTAGGCGAAAATGCTGCCAGAAAGATTGCTGAAGAAAGAGAAATAAAGTTATTCATGTCTATAGAAGATCTTATACGAAGAGGAAAAGCAACAAGACCTGTCATTGATGCGCTAAAAGGTCACGGATGTTTAGATTCACTGCCTGAGAGCAATCAGATAAGCTTATTTAATATTTGATTAAATTTATTCAATATGTTATAATAGTTAAGACAATTAGAGTGATTTCCGGCAAGAGTGGGTTTTTCCCACTCTTCGTTTGTGTCAGGGAGTCTGATATGGAGGTGTATGATGAGTAAAAAGGATTTTATGACCAGTGTTAAAAGTTTATGTGAAGAAGTTATATCTGATCTAGACTATGAACTGGTTGATGTAGAGTATTTGAAAGAAAGCGGAGACTTTTACCTGAGAGTCTATATCCACAAGCCTGGAGGTGTCAATCTGGATGATTGCCAGATTGTTAGCGAAAAGCTTAGCAACCGACTTGATGAGGAGGACATAATTCAGAAAGCTTATTACCTTGAAGTATCATCTCCTGGTCTTGACAGACCCTTGAAAACAGATAAGGATTTGGAACGGAATCTTGAAAATGAAGTTGAAGTAAGTCTTTACAAGGCTATGGATGGGGTAAAGAAGTACGAAGGGATACTAAAGTCATATGACGGAGATTCAGTTGAACTGAAGACCGTAGATAAAATGGTAAAAATACCGAGAAAATCAGTTTCATTAATTCGGTTGACCATTAAATTTTAAGGAGGAATTTTAGGATGAATGTTGATTTCATCAATGCCCTTGAAGAAATTGAAAGAGAAAAGGGTATTTCTAAGGATATTATATTTGACGCTCTTGAGTCAGCTTTGATATCCAGTTATAAGAAAAATTTTGGATCTTCACAAAATGTATTGGTTGAAATGGATCGCGATACTGGAGAAGTAGATGTATTTGCAACAAAAGATGTAGTTGAAGATAATGCAGTAGAAGATGAATATTTACAGATACCCCTTAGTGAGGCAAAGAAAATTAATGCTAACAATGAAGTTGGAGATCTTGTAAAGATTGAAATCACGCCAAAGAATTTTGGAAGAATAGCTGCACAAACTGCAAAGCAGGTAGTAATTCAAAGAATTAAAGATGCTGAGAGAGATGTAATATTTGATGATTTTATTAACAGAGAAAATGAAATTATTACTGGTCAGATTCAAAGAATTGCAAAGAATAATGTCTATATCGATCTTGGAAAGACCGAAGGAATTCTACCTCCATCAGAACAAATTACTGGAGAAGAATACCGACAGGGAGAGAGAAAAAAACTTTTGATCCTAGAAGTCAAAAAAACTACAAAAGGACCACAGATTGTACTTTCAAGAGCGAATACTGGCCTTGTAAAAAGATTGTTTGAACTAGAAGTACCTGAAATTGAGGAAGGTATTGTTGAAATCTATTCTGTGTCTAGAGAAGCAGGTTCTAGAACAAAGATTGCCGTATTCTCTAAAAATCCAGATGTAGATGCTTTAGGTTCTTGTGTAGGATTCAAGGGCGCGAGAGTTAAAGCTATTGTTGATGAACTGAATGGCGAAAAGATTGATATTGTAATTTGGAGTAAAGAACATGCTGAGTTTATTGCGAATAGCCTAAGTCCTTCGAAAGTAGTAAAAGTTATACCTAATGAGAAAGAAAGATCAGCCATTGTTGTTGTACCAGACTATCAGCTTTCGCTTGCAATAGGTAAAGAAGGTCAAAATGCAAGATTGGCAGCTAAATTGACAAACTGGAAAATTGATATTAAATCTGAAACTCAATATAAGGAGTTTGTAGCAAAACAAACTGAGAAAAGTGAAGAGATTGCTGAAGAGCTTAAAGAGAAGTTGCTTAAAGAGCATTCAGAAGAAATATCCAATGAGAACACTGATGAATCATATGATGAATCATCAGATGAAGTCTCTATTGACTCATCAGACGAAAAGTAGATGGGAGGAATAATATGAGTGCTAGAAAAATTCCACTTAGGAAATGTATCGCTTGTAATGAAATGAAACCGAAAAAGGAATTAGTAAGAGTTGTAAAGAATAAGGAGAACATAGTAAGTGTTGATCTTACCGGAAAGGCTAATGGTAGAGGAGCATATATATGCCCGACCATCGAATGCTTTGAAGAGGCTTATAAGAATAAGAAATTTCAGAGGGCCTTACAGACAGAAATAACTGAAGAAGTTTACTCCGGATTAAAGAAAGTCATAGATAAATAAAGGATCACCTTAAACAAACAGGAGGTGCAAGGTATGACAAAAGTTAGAATATATGAATTAGCAAAAGAACTTAATATGACAAGTAAAGAATTAATGGAAAAGATTGAAGGACTTGAGTTGAAAATCAATAGTCACATGAGTTCCATAGAGGATGAAGAAGCTAAACTGATCAAGGACTTGCTTACAGAAGAAAAACCTGGAGGAAAAGTCGAGGCTGATGATGAATCCGAGGACTTTATTGACGATGATGAAAAACCAAAGATTAAGAAACCAAAGAAAAAACAACAGAAAATTGAAGAGACTCCAACAGAAAAAGAGGAAACTAATATCGAAAAGAAGATTATTGAAATCGAATCAGAGATTATTGTTAAAGACCTGGCCGAAATGATTGGGGTTAATGCATCACAGATCATTACAAAACTGATAGGTCTAGGTGTAATGGTGAATCAGAATCAGGCTATAGACAGCGAGATTGCTGCTCTGGTAGCAGATGATTTTGGAGTGGAAGTACAGGCATTGGAACCAGAAGTTGAAAAAACAGAGGCTGACCTTTTAGATTATGATGACAATCCGGAAGATATGATGCCAAAGCCACCTGTAGTTACAGTAATGGGACATGTTGACCACGGTAAAACATCATTGCTTGATGCTATAAGACATACAAATGTTACAGACAAAGAGGCTGGGGGAATTACTCAGCATATTGGAGCTTATGCAGTAAATATTAACAATAAGAAAATTGTCTTCCTGGATACTCCAGGTCACGAGGCATTTACATCAATGAGAGCAAGAGGAGCAAGTGTTACTGATGTTGCGATACTTGTAGTAGCTGCCGATGATGGAGTAATGCCACAAACAGTTGAAGCTATTTCTCACGCTAAGGCTGCAGGAGTACCAATAATCGTAGCAATTAACAAAATGGATAAACCCGATGCCAACCCTGACAGAGTCAAGCAGGAACTATCTGACAATGGACTTGTACCAGAGGATTGGGGTGGTGATACAATAATAGTACCAGTATCTGCAATAAAAAGAACAGGAATAGAAGATCTTCTTGAAATGATATTGCTTGTAGCAGATATGCAGGAATTAAAGGCTAATCCTAACAGAAGAGCTGTTGGTACAATAATTGAGGCTCAACTTGATAAAGGAAAAGGACCTCTTGCTACCGTACTTGTTCAAAAAGGTACATTGAATGTAGGGGATATGGTTGTATCTGGTACTGCAAGTGGACGTATCCGTGCTATGCTTGATGAAAAGGGTAAAAACGTTAAGAAGGCAACTCCATCGATACCTGTCATGATATTGGGACTTTCAGAAGTGCCAAATGCTGGGGATATGCTATTTGCAGTAGAGAATGAAAAAGCTGCAAGAAACATAGCTGGTGAAAGGAAGGATGAAATCAGAGAAGCACAGATGAAACAATCATCCAAAGTTTCACTTGATGATCTATTTGAGAAAATCAAGCTGGGTGAAATAAAGGATCTTAACATAATTGTTAAAGGTGATGTAAGAGGTTCAATTGAAGCTCTAAGCCAATCACTTAATAAATTGGATACTGAAGAAGTTAGAGTTAATCTGATACACGGCGGAGTTGGAGGAATCACTGAAAGTGATATTATGCTGGCATCTGCTTCAAATGCGATAGTTATAGGTTTCAATGTAAGGCCAAACCTCAATGCTATAGAGGTTGCAAAAAATGAAGATGTAGATATAAGAACATATAGAATAATCTATGAGGCGATTGAGGACATACAAGCAGCAGTAAAAGGAATGCATGCTCCAAAGATTGTAGAAGAAATTCTCGGTAGAGCGCAGGTAAGGGCTACATTCAGACTGCCTAATGGAAACACTATAGCTGGAATATATGTGGTGAGCGGAAAAATTACAAGAAATGCCAATATTCGACTTCTTAGAGATGATGTAGTGGTATTTGATGGATCTGTGTCTTCCCTTAAGAGATTTAAAGACGATGCTAGAGAAGTTCTTACAGGTTTTGAAGCAGGTTTAGGTCTTGAAAATTATAACGATATCAAAGAGGGAGACAATCTTGAGGCATATGTTCTTAAGGAAGTCAAAAGAGATTAGAGGTGTGACAAATGAATGAAAAAAGAATTAACCGAATTTCTGAAGAAGTGAGGAAAGTAGTATCCGATCTTATTCAAAATGAAATCAAAGATCCAAGAATCAGTGGGATGCCAAGTGTAAATAAAGTAAGCGTAACAAAGGATCTAAGATTTGCTAAAATCTATATATCAGTACTTGGAAGTGAAGAAGATAAGGCAAGTACTATTGAGGGATTACAAAGCGCAAAGGGATTTGTAAGGAAAGAAATTGGCAATAGAATAGATCTTAGGCATGTCCCAGAGCCACTTTTCGAACTTGATGAGAGTATAGAGCAAGCACTCTATTTGACCAAACTTATCGAGGAGGTAAACCGCAACACAAGGGAGGCCTCTGATAATGACGACGAAGAGTGATCTAGAGCTCTTAAGAGAAGCTATAAATAATTGCAAGAGAGTAGCTGTTGTATCTCACAGGAGTCCTGACGGAGATAATCTCGGTTCTCTCTTGGCAATGGGGCTCTCACTAGAGAAAATGGGGAAAGATGTTGTGTATGTTAAAGCAGACATAATACCTGATGATTATCTATTTCTACCTGGAATTGAAAGGCTAGAAACGCGTAATGATAGCATCGATGAATTCGATGTTTTAATGGTTTTGGACAGCAGTGATGAAGATAGGCTTGGAGAGAATCAATTTTTACTGAAGAAGTCAAAATTGATTGTCAATATTGATCATCATGTAAGCAACACAAAATTTGGAGACATTAATATAGTATTGCCAGACTTATCCTCAACTGGTGAAATTTTATTTAACATCCTTGGAGAACTAGAAATGCCTATAGACAGTGAGATTGCTTCTTTGATATATGTTGCAATAAGTACTGATACTGGAAGATTCACCTACCAGGGTGTAACTGGAATGACTCATGAGACAGTTGCAAAACTCTATGATTATGGTATTGATTCCTACAGTATCAATACTAATCTTTACCAGAGGAGAAGTCTTGCTAGAACGAAGCTATTTATTAAAGCTATATCACAGATGGAATTCTACAACAATAATGAAATAGGTATTGTTAAAATTTCAAAAAAAATGATTGATGAAACTAAAACATCAATGGATGACACTGAAGGAATAGTTGAATTCATAAGAGATACTGAATCAGTGGAGGCAGCATGCCTTCTTAAAGAAGTTGATAATAGTATTGTAAAGATTAGCTTGAGAACAAAGAATAAAGTTGATGCCAATAAAGTCTGCAGTGCCTTCAATGGTGGCGGTCACAACAGAGCTTCTGGAGCAACTGTAGAGGATTCTCTGGATAATGTTGAAAAGAGATTGATAACTGAGATTAATAAATATTTATAGATAAGCATGGTGATTGTATGGATGGAATAATTAATTTTTTCAAACCTGCTGGGATGACTTCCCATGATGCAGTAGCTTATTTTAGAAGGCTTCTTGGTACGAGAAAAGTTGGCCATACGGGAACTCTGGATCCAATGGCAACAGGTGTACTCCCTATTTGCATAGGAAAAGCGACGAAAGTTTCTGAATACTTGCTTGCAGTCGATAAGGAATATATTGCTGAGCTAACAGTGGGTGCTGCTTCTGATTCACAAGACAGCACGGGCAAAGTAACCCATACCTCAGACAAACTTGTAACCTTGGATGAGATTGAAGATGCATTTCAGTCTTTCAAAGGTCGAATAGACCAGATTCCTCCTATGTACTCAGCCAAGAAAATAGGTGGAAAGAAGCTGTATGAGCTAGCAAGAAATGGGATAGAAGTAGAAAGAGAGCCTAGAGAAGTAAATATCAAGAATATTCAAATTTTACACAACAAGGACAACAGAAATATTGTTTTCTATACTAGATGCTCCAAAGGAACATACATCAGAACAATTTGCAATGACATTGGAGAAAAATTGGATACCTACGGACATATGTCATATCTACTTCGAGTAGGAGTGGGTGACTTTAGAATAGAAAACTCATTTGGAATGGACACTCTTAACAACATGAGTCTTGAAGATATTAAGAAGACAATCCAGCCAATAGACCATGCAATCCTTTTTATGAAGGAAATACATCTGGATACTTCATACTACAAGCCTCTGACCAATGGAGTAAGAGTCGATCTTGATATTAAATCTGATGTGACAGTTAATCAGCTGCATAGAGTCTATGTTTCAAATTTATTCATCGGCATAGGAAAAATTGCTGAAGAGAATGACAGAATAACACTTAAAATGGAAAAGGTACTGATTAGGTGAGATAATGGAAATTGTAAGAATTGACAATACAAACGAGACGAGATTCGAAACTTCCCTGGCTCTTGGGAATTTCGATGGTGTCCATATTGGTCACCAGAAACTCATATTATCAATGATTGAAACCGCTGATAAAACTAAATTAAGACCTTCTATGATGATTTTTGAGAATCACACAAAGTCTTTTGTTTTTAAAAATGGTCCTAGACTAATTAACAGCAATGCTCAAAAAAACAGATTCCTTGAAAAACTGGGTGTGAAAACTCTATATACAATGAGGTTTGATGATGAAATCATGACCCTTAGTCCTAGAGAGTTTGTTAATAACCTGCTTTATGAAAAACTTAAATGCAGAGCGATTACAGTCGGTCCTGATTATAGATTTGGTCACAAAGCCGAGGGAGATGTGGAACAGTTGCTCACGCTCAGCAAAGAGCTTGGAATAAAAACCCAGATAATCCAGCCTGTTTATCATAATGATATTTTAGTTAGCAGCACCCGAATCAGAGAACATTTAACAGATGGAGAAATCATTGAAGCCAACAAATTACTGGGGAGACCTTTTGCCATAATTGGCGAGGTAATTCACGGTAAAGGTTTGGGTAAAAAACTCGGAGTTCCAACTGCCAACATCAAACCAAAAGACAAGTATGTGATACCTAAAAAAGGTATCTACATGACCTATACCGTAATTGAAGGTAAAATATATCCTAGTGCAACAAACATAGGGGTTAATCCTACTTTTGATGAAGTAGATTTGAAAATCGAGAATCATATTATTGGTTTTGATAGTCAGATTTACGGAAAGGAAATTGAAATATTCTTCCTGGAATATGTAAGACCTGAGAAAAAATTTGAATCAATCGAGGATCTTAAGAAAAGAATGCAGGAAGATATCAGTTATATTAAGCAAAAATCAGATTTACATTTATAATGAATTATGATAAACTTTAAATGTTAAGGATTACCTTTAGCAATGCTTGTCGTTCCTCAGCGCTTGCATAGCTGATGGTGAATAAAAAAATATGGAGGTGCAATTAATGTTAACAAGAGAAGAAAAAGACAAGATTATTGAAGATTACAAAATGCACGAAGGTGATACAGGATCACCAGAGGTACAAGTTGCATTGCTTACTCACAGAATCATTTCTGTAAATGATCACTTGCAATCACACAAGAAAGACCATCATTCAAGAAGAGGTCTTCTTAAAATGGTTGGACAAAGAAGAAATCTTTTAAGATATTTACAGAATAAGGATATTGAGAGATATCGTTCTTTAATTGAAAAACTAGGCATCAGAGGTTAATTAGAGCGGGGTATCCCGCTCTATTAGTTTATAGACAATATGTTAGTGACAAAAAAGAATAATTTACAAGGAGGTATTTTATGGAAAGAACATTCCACTACACCTTGGCAGGAAGAGAGCTAGCCATAACCACAGGAAAGTTCGCTGAGCAAGCAAGCGGAGCATGTTTTGTTAAATATGGTGATACAGTTGTTATGGTAACTGCTACTCAGTCAAAGAAACCAAAAGAAGGTTTAGACTTTTTCCCGTTGAGTTGTGATTATGAAGAAAAACTATACTCAGTTGGTAAAATCCCAGGGGGATTTATCAAAAGAGAAGGTAGACAAAGCGAAAGAGCAATACTGACATCCAGACTTATTGATAGACCAATCAGACCATTGTTTCCTGATGGATTCAGGAATGAAGTGCAGATAGTTGCTACTGTTATGTCTGTTGATCAGGATAACAGTCCAGAAATTTCAGCAATGATAGGATCATCTATCGCACTGTCAATATCCGACATCCCATTTCCCGAGCCTACAGCATCAGTGAATGTAGGGCTTGTAGATGGAGATATAGTTATTAATCCAGACAGCAAACAGAGAGAAGTGTCAGAACTTGACCTAGTTGTATCCGGAACAAAAGATGCAATTATGATGGTAGAAGCAGGTGCAAAGTTTGTAACTGAGGAAACCATGCTGAAGGCAATACTTGCAGGACATGCTGAAATAAAAAAATTATGCAAATTCATTGATGAAATAGTTGATGAAGTTGGCAAAGAGAAAGTAGAATATAAGCTTTTCCTTCCAGCTGAGGAAATTCAATCCAAAGTTGAAGAACTTGGCAGGGAAAAACTGGCACAGGCACTTAATACCGAAGATAAGGTAGAGAGGGAAGATAAGTTATCAGCTGTTAAGGATGAAATCCTTCAGGCAGCGTTGGAAATATTCCCTGAAAACGAAAAGCATATAAAAGAAGTCATGGATAATATAATTAAGAATAATGTTAGAAGGCTAATAACTGAGGAGTCAAGAAGACCTGATAACAGAAAGCTTGATGAAATAAGACAAATAAGCTCAGAGGTAGGTCTACTGCCAAGAGTGCATGGTTCAGGATTATTTAATAGGGGGCAGACTCAGGTTCTTACAATAGCAACTCTTGGAGCTTCCGGAGATATGCAGATTGTTGATGGAATAGGAGATGATGAGTCCAAAAGATATATGCATCATTACAACTTCCCAGCTTATTCTGTTGGTGAAACTAGACCTATGAGGGGACCTGGAAGACGAGAAATTGGTCACGGAGTTCTAGCTGAAAGAGCTCTTGAACCTGTTATTCCTTCAGAAGATGAGTTTCCGTATACATTGAGATTGGTATCTGAGGTTCTTAGTTCAAATGGATCAACTTCACAGGCAAGTGTTTGTGGTAGCACTCTTGCGCTTATGGATGCTGGAGTTCCAATTAAAGCACCAGTAGCGGGAATCGCCATGGGTCTGATCAAAGAGAATGATAATATTGCTATATTGACTGACATACAAGGACTGGAAGATCATCTTGGAGATATGGACTTTAAAGTTGCCGGGACAAGTGAAGGAATCACTGCTATCCAGATGGATATCAAAATTTCAGGAATCAGCGAGGAAATCATGAGTGTTGCACTTGAAAAAGCTAGAATTGCAAGACTGCATATTCTTGGAAAGATGGAAGAAACTATATCACACCCACGAGGAGAAATGTCGCCTTATGCACCAAGAATTCAAACTCTACAGGTACATCCTGATAAGATAAGAACCATCATTGGACCTGGTGGAAAGATGATAAACAAAATAATCGATGAAACTGGCGTTAAAATTGATATTGATGACACCGGTAAAGTTTCTATCGTATCAAATGATGGCGAAGGTAGCAAAAGAGCTATAGAAATGATAGAAAACATAATTAAAGAAGTTGAAGTTGGTGAAACATACAAGGGTAAGGTAACCAAGATAATGAATTTCGGTGCTTTTGTAGAAGTGCTTCCGGGCAAGGAAGGACTTGTTCACATATCTCAACTTGCCAAGGAAAGAGTCAATAAGGTTGAAGACGTCGTTGCTGTTGGAGATGAGATAATGGTGAAAGTTATGGAGATTGACAAACAAGGTAGAATAAATCTATCAAGAAAAGCTCTCCTAAAAGATGAAACAACATCAGAAGACGACAAAGACAAAAAAGACCAATAGAACCATAACATGAACCTTTAACCGGTTCATGTTTAATTTTGTTAACAAATAAGTTATTAATTGATAAAATAGTATTTGAAATTAGTAATCGGAGGGAATTATGCATACAATCAGAGAACTGGATAATGGTATAAAAGTAATCATGCACAATATTCCATATTTGAAATCAGCCACTCTTGGAATTATAATAAACAGCGGATCCTTTTTTGAAAACGAAATGAATAATGGTGTTTCACATTTTATTGAACATATGCTTTTCAAAGGTACAAAAAAGAGAAATTCACGGGAAATTGCTGAAGCTATGGATGACATAGGAGGTCAGATTAATGCTTTTACTAGCAAAGAACACACTTGTTTTTACGGTAAGGTCATTGATGAGCACCTGCCCATAGCTATTGATGTGCTAGGGGACATGATTACCAACTCAAATTTTGACGAGAAGGAAATTCAAAAAGAAAAAGGAGTCATAATTGAGGAAATTAATATGTACAAAGATTTTCCAGAGGACTTGGTTTTTGAAATGCTCACAGAGCAAACCTATAGAGACATAACTCTTGCTTATCCAATTCTTGGGACGACTGACACAGTTAGAAGTTTTAATAAAGACATTCTATATACTTACTTTAAAAAAAGATACACTCCAGACCAAATGGTAATCTCAATCGTTGGAAGTTTCTCTAAGGATAAGACATTTAAGCTGCTTAATGAAACTTTTGGTAGCTTTAATAGAAACAATAAATGTAGCGGAGATCATATCTCCTATGATTTTGAACCCGGACACTCAGTAAATGGTTTAAGCAAAGATATTGAACAATTGAATCTAGCTATGGGATTTCAAGGTCCACCGACTTACTCCGATGATGTTTTTCCAATGATGATTGTAAACAATATTATTGGTGGAACTATAAGCTCGAGATTATTTCAGGAGATAAGAGAAGATAGAGGTCTTGTTTATACAATTGAGTCATCTCTTTCATCATACAATGGTGCTGGTATGTTTTCTATATATGCAGGATTAACCCAGGAAAATGCAGTAGCTGTAGCTGAACTAATAAAGTCAGAAATTGATAGGTTAAGGGATAAGCTTATTTCCGATGCAGAGCTTGAAAAGGCAAAGGAACAGCTGAAAGGTTCATACATTTTGAGTCTGGAGGGAACATTTAACAAGATGTATGAACTAGGCAAGAACTTATTGCACGACAAACCAATTGAAACCCCAGATATGGTTTTGCATCACATCAACAATATTGAAATGGGAGATATCGGAAAAGTTGTAAAAAAATATCTAGATTGGAAGCAGATGAATCTTTCGTATGTTGGACCAGTGGAAAACACCGCGTCTTTTGATGAAAAAATTGAGAACATATTTTATCGATAGGAGGAATTCTAATGAAAGTAAGAATTGTGAACAATGGAAAACTACCACTACCAGAATATAAGACTGATGGAGCATCAGGTATTGATCTTATGGCTAATTTGGAAACAACAGTAGTACTTCAACCCATGGACAGATATCTTGTCCCTACAGGACTACATGTTGAGATCCCAGATGGTTTCGAAGTGCAGATAAGAGGTAGAAGTGGTCTGGCTGCAAAAAATGGTATAACACTTGCCAACGGCGTTGGAACAGTCGATAGTGACTATAGAGGCGAAATAAAAGTGATCCTAATTAATCTAGGTAAAGAACCTTTCGAAATAAAACATGGTGACAGGATTGCACAGATGATAATGGCAAAATATGAAAAAATTGAATTTCTTCCTGTCAACTCATTGGAAGATACGGATAGAGGATCAGGTGGATTCGGCCATACTGGTCTGTAGGTTAATTTATCTGTGTAGATTCAAATCAATATAATCACTCGACCTTAGCATGATATAAGAGTATAAATGTGTTATAATCAATTTGTATAGACATTATCAGAACGAAGCCTACCAGCGTGGTTATTATATAATAGCAAAAAGGAATTTAATGTTCACTGAGTTAAATTGATTTTTGCAAAAAATCTATATTATCATGTCTGTTTATGCTTTGCTTTTGAAGGAGGACAATAATTTGAATTGGATAGAGGCAATTGTTTTAGGAATATTTCAAGGAGTAGCTGAGTTCTTGCCAATTAGCAGCTCTGGGCATCTAGCTCTATTGCAGCGATTATTCGGTATAACCAAAGGCAATTTATTTTTTACAGAAATGCTTCATTTTGGGACCTTGATATCAATAATTATTGTGTATTTCAAGGATGTAAAAAAAATTATACTTGAATTTTTAGTACTAATGGCAGATTTAATCATGAGAAGAAAAGTTGATGAGTTGACTGATCATCAGAAACTAGGACTCCTGATACTCTCAGGATCCGTCCCCACAGCAATAATTGGAATAACATTCGAAGATTTTTTTGAATCATTGTACACATCTCTGATCCCCATAGGAATTGCATTTTTGTTCACAGGATTTCTATTGTGGTTTGCAGAGAAAAAAGGTTCAGAACATAAAGATATTAAGAAAATGTCTTTTTTAGATTCACTAATTATTGGAACATTTCAGGGAATGGCTATAATACCTGGAATTTCAAGGTCTGGATCGACAATAGTGGCAGGACTGCTTAGGGGTTTAAAAAAACCTCTAACAACCGAATATTCATTTCTTCTGGCATTACCTGCTACATTTGGGGCTTTCCTCCTTGGTATAATAAAGGTAATCAAAGGTGGAGATGGTGTAATAGTAAATATGCCCCTCTTGGTTGGTATTTCTTTATCGACTATCGTTGGAGTAGTTTCAATTAAAGCACTTATCAAGATTCTGAATAAGAATAAATTGCATTATTTCTCATATTATCTTTGGGTTGTCGGTACAATTACAATAATTAGTCAGCTTATATGACAGAGGTGAAATAAATGAAAAAGAAGGCTTCAACAAAAAAAACTAAACAGAAACCCCGTAATCTAGCAAATAAGATGAATACAGATATTCTAGGAATGATAATACTGGCTGTTGGAGTTATTATACTAATCAGCCTTTTCAGCACAAGAATGGGTATAATCGGAAATGTAGTTAATGGGACCACTTTTTCAATGATGGGCTTCGGTGGTTATTTCTTCCCATTGTTTATTATAGGGGCTGGAATAGTTCTAATGATAGATAGATTTGATAGTATTCAACTAAGGATAATTATTGCTCTGACTGTTATATTTATAGGATTTCTTGTAGTTTTGGATGGAATAAATTCACTTGACCTAACATTTATTGAAAGAATAAGACAAGGAGTAGAGATATCAAAGGCAAATAGAGGAGGAGGAGTTGTAGGAAGCTTTTTTGGTTTCTTTTTCTACAAACTTTTTGGTTCGATCGGTACATATGTTGTTGTAGCATTTGCCATTACAGTAAGTCTGTTGATAATAACCAATCTTACGGTGAAAGAGGTTATCTTAAAAGCAAAGAAGATTACACCTCAACTTTATAATAATGCCCGAAACGAATCAATAAAGAAATCTAGTCTTAACAGCTCATTAAAGGATGAATCTAAGCTTCCAGGCAAGACAGATGAGCAGATAAGAATAACAGACTATTCATCTCAGACGCAGACTGATGAAAATGAGGATACTCAACAGAAGCAAATCAAGAAAAAACCTGTTAAGCTTGACGAGAAAAGCGTCGAAAAAGAAACTGTGCAAATTGATTCCCAGGTTCGTGAAAAACATGAGCAGGCACAGAAAATTGTTTACAGGATTCCCCCAATGACTTTCTTGAACTCACCAAGGAAAAAAGGAGAGTCAAACGACAGGAAGACAATCCTTGAAAATGCAAGAATGATAGAGGAAACTATGAAAAACTTTGGAATTGATGCTTCAATTTCACATATAAACGTTGGTCCTACAATAACCTGTTATGAACTTTCGCCTGCACCAGGAATCAAGCTAAGTAGAATTGTATCTTTATCTGACAATATTGCCTTAAGCCTTGCTTCTTCTGATATTCGTATTGAGGCACCAATCCCAGGAAAGGCTGCTGTTGGAATTGAAGTTCCAAACAAGGTAAAGGATATGGTCTTTTTCAAGGAACTGATCCAGGCTAGGGAATTTTCAGATATACAGACAGATATACCACTTGCTCTAGGAAAAGACATAAATGGTAAAGTAGTTATATCTTCAATTGATAAAATGCCACATCTCTTGATAGCAGGTGCTACAGGATCAGGTAAAAGCGTTTGCATAAACACAATAATAATGAGCCTTGTGTATAAAAGTTCACCTGAGGATGTCAAACTGCTCCTTATTGACCCAAAGGTTGTGGAACTTAGTGTTTACAACGGTATACCGCATCTACTGATTCCAGTTGTAACTGATGCAAAAAAAGCAGCATTTGCCCTTAACTGGGCTGTCGGCGAAATGGAAAAGAGATATAAAATATTTGCTAAAAACAATGTAAGAGATATAAAATCATATAATGAAAAACACAATGAAGATGGCGAAAAGCTGCCAAAGATTGTAATAATTATTGATGAGCTTGCTGATCTGATGATGGTAGCAGCACAGGAAATCGAAGAATACATTGCTAGACTTGCTCAAATGGCTAGAGCTGCTGGAATGTACCTTATAGTAGCCACTCAAAGACCTTCAGTGGATGTAATTACTGGTACCATAAAGGCTAACATTCCTTCAAGAATAAGCTTTGCTGTGTCATCTCAAGTTGATTCAAGAACAATACTTGATATGTCTGGAGCAGAAAAACTGCTTGGACAGGGAGATATGCTTTTCTACCCTTCAAGCTACTCAAAACCAGTGAGACTACAGGGAGCATTTATATCCAATAAAGAGGTGGAAGATGTGGTTTCATTCCTTCAGGATAAGAATCAGACTATGTATGATGAAGATGTAATAGAAGTTGTACAAAATTCCAAAAAGATAGACATGCATGAAACAGATGAGCTTCTATCAGAAGCCATTAGCCTGGTTATGAGTGAAGGGGTAGCCTCCATATCCCTTCTTCAGAGAAAACTCCGCATAGGCTATGCTAGGGCCGCCAGATTAATAGATGAGATGGAGGTTAGAGGAATAGTAGGTGGATTTGAAGGTAGTAAACCTAGAAAAGTGCTTGTTAGTGAAGAAGATTTTGAACAGGATTAGGAGAGATTAAATGAAGAGGAAAACTGTAAACATAGTTACTTTGGGTTGCTCCAAGAATGAAGTTGATTCTGAGTTGATGCAAAGCATACTTGATAAAGAGAATTTCGATTACTCAGAGAATCCAATGGAAGCAGATATAATAATAGTAAACACTTGCGGATTCATAGAAGCAGCTAAGGAAGAGTCAATAGATACAATACTTGAGATGTCAAAATATAAGACAGTGGGCAATTGTAAACACCTAATTCTAGCGGGTTGTCTTGCACAAAGATATTCAAAAGAATTGATGGATGAAATGCCGGAAGTTGATGCAATAATGGGCACGGGTAATATCAAGGATTTAAATGGGATATTAACCGGTCTGCAAGAAAAGAAGAGAATTATTCAGTCGGATGATGTAAATAGCTTGTATATTGAAGGCGTTAAAAGAATAGTTACATCTCCTACCTCCTACGTAAGAATATCTGAAGGATGCGATAATCTTTGCACATATTGTATAATTCCTTCATTAAGAGGTAAACATAGGAGCAGAAAAATTGAGGACATTGTAAATGAAGTTGTTCATCTTTCGAATCAAGGGGTAAAGGAAGTAATTCTTATTGCTCAAAACACCTCAGATTATGGAATAGACCTTTATGGTGATTACAGCCTTCATCTGCTTCTTGATAAACTAAACAAGATAGAGGGCATTGAGTTTATTAGACTGCTATATCTATACCCAGACAATATTGATGGCAAGCTGATAGAAAGTATGAAAAGAAACTCAAAGGTAGCTCATTATCTGGACATACCTCTTCAACATGCAAGCGACAATGTGTTGAAATTGATGAACAGAAGAACTACAAACAAAGCAATTCGTGAAACTATTCTTAACTTAAGGAGAGAAATACCTGACATAGTAATCAGAACAACTTTTATTGTAGGGTTTCCTGGTGAAACTGAAGAGGATTTCCGAGAGCTTTATAGTTTTATTGAAGAAATTGAGTTTGACAAACTAGGAGTTTTCACCTATTCCAAGGAAGAAAACACACCTGCATATAGTATGGATAATCAGATTGATGAAGATGTTAAGGAAGATCGTAGAGACAAACTCATGGAGTTGCAAAAATCAATCTCAGAAAGACTGATGAGCAGAAAAGTTGGAAAAGACTATAAAGTAATGGTGGAAGAACTCGCTGAAAATGGTCTTTATACAGGAAGAAGCTTCATGGATAGCCCTGAAATTGATGGAGTTATCTATTTCAAATCCAGTGAAAATCTTGAAATAGGAGATATAGTCACGGTAAAGACCACAGAATATTTAGAGTATGATCTATTGGGGGAGTTAGCTTATGAATCTGGCAAATAAAATAACCTTATTCAGAGTTTTTTTAGTTCCGATTTTCATTATATCTTTTTTACTTGAAAGTCCAGGTCCAACTTATATATCTGCTGCAATTTTTGTATTTGCTTCCTTGACAGATACGCTGGATGGTTATATAGCACGGAGCAGAAATCTTGTAACAAATTTCGGGAAATTTGTAGACCCATTGGCAGATAAGGTTTTGACTTCCGCAGCATTAATTCTTTTAGTTGGTACTGGCACTATTCCTTCATGGGTTGTAATACTTATAATTACTAGGGAATTTACCATATCAGGCTTCAGAATGATTGCAGCTTCAGAAGGTGTTACTATTGCTGCAAGTCCATGGGGAAAGCTTAAGACTATAACACAGCTGATAGCGATAGTATTGCTTTTGCTGGATAATTTCCCATTCATGTATCTCTCAATACCTATGGATATGATTATGTTATACATTGCTCTTATACTGACAATTATTTCCGGTGTTGACTATATTGTTCGAAATATAGGTAATCTAAACATGAATGACATTTGATAGGAGATGTATCAATGAAAGCAGAAATTATTACCATTGGAACTGAAATCATGTTGGGTAGCATTCTAAATACAAATGTGACATATCTTTCCAGACGACTTATGGAACTCGGCATTGAAACTATTTATCACACATCAGTAGATGATGACTACGACAGACTTGAAAAATCGATCAGACTTGCAATGGACAGGGTTGATGTAATTTTAACTACGGGTGGTCTTGGCCCAACAGACGACGACCTCACTAAGGAAGCATTATCCAATGTTACCGTTAAGAAAATGATTTCAGACGTTGACATGGAGCATCATATAAAACAATATTTTGCGTATTCAAAAAGAGAAATGACATCTAATAACTTAAAACAGGCAATGAAACCTGAGGGATCTGAGTTCATAAAGAATCCAAAAGGAACTGCGCCTGGTATTTACATGAAATGGAATAATAAAAAAATAATCATGATGCCCGGTCCACCACGTGAGATGAAATCAATGTTTGAAGAAAGCGTAGTTAATTTAATCAAAGATGATCATATCATAATAGTTAAATCAATCAACACTTCCGGTTTGGGTGAATCTACACTTGAAACTCAACTAAAAGAATTGGATTTATCTTATCCTAATTTTACAATAACTACTTATGCAGGCTCTGGAAGTGTTGAAATTAAAGTTATTGGAAGGGGAAAAGATGTATCCAAACTTGAAAGTGAGTCAGAGAAAATTATTGAAACCATAAAAGCTAGAATTGGTAAACATATATATGGATACAATAATTCTTCTTTAGAGAAAGTAATAATTGATACATTAAATCAAAACAAAATGAAAATATCTGTTTGTGAATCAGTTACAGGCGGCAGTATTTCAAAAAGACTTACAAGTGTACCCGGAGCATCACTGTCATTTGATAGAGGGCTTGTAACCTATAGCAATCAATCAAAGATTGATGAACTGGGAGTACTTTCTTCGTCATTAGATGAGTATGGCGCAGTCAGTTCAAGAGTAGCTTGCGAAATGGCCAAGGGATTACTGAATAAAACAAATTCTGATATTGTAATTTCAACGACTGGATATGCCGGACCGGATAAGAATGAGAACATCACTACAGGGCTTGTTTACGTATGCGTTATGTCGTGTGATGCACATACAGTATTTGAAAGAATATTCTCGGGTGATAGAGATACTATACAGGAAAGGACTACAAATTTTGCTCTTTGGAATGGATTCCAATTTTTAAATAATAAGTTGACTTCTAGTTCTAGGTAGTGTAACATATATTTAAAAGAACTAACGTTCGAATAATTGAAAGGGGTGAATCCAGTTTAACTGGAAATAATATGGCGGATAATAATGATAGAAAAAAAGCACTGGATCTGGCACTTAGTCAGATAGAAAAACAATTTGGAAAAGGATCGATTATGAGATTGGGAGAAGATGCCAAATTGAATCTGGATTTCATACCAACCGGTTCAATGGATCTTGATATAGCTCTTGGTATCGGAGGCGTTCCTAGGGGTAGAATTGTAGAAATATACGGGCCTGAGTCTTCAGGAAAGACTACTATAGCCCTTCATATCATTGCAGAAGCGCAAAAAAAAGGTGGAGTTGCCGCTTTCATAGATGCAGAACATGCACTTGATCCAGGATATGCAAAAAAACTTGGCGTTGATATTGAAAACCTTATTATTTCACAGCCAGACACTGGTGAACAGGCTCTTGAAATAACTGAAGCCCTTGTAAGAAGTGGTGCTGTTGATGTTACGGTTATTGACTCTGTTGCAGCTCTCGTACCAAAGGCTGAAATCGAAGGTGAGATGGGTGACACCCATGTTGGTCTTCAGGCAAGACTTATGTCACAGGCATTGAGAAAGCTTGCTGGAGCAATTAGTAAATCACATACAACCTGTATTTTTATTAACCAGCTAAGAGAAAAGGTAGGAGTTATGTTTGGTAGCCCAGAAACTACTTCCGGAGGTAGAGCCTTAAAGTTCTACGCAAGTGTTAGACTTGATGTAAGACGTATCGAATCTATCAAACAAGGTGACCAGGTTACTGGTAACAGAACTAGGGTTAAGGTAGTGAAGAATAAGATAGCACCACCATTCAAACAAGCTGAATTTGATATAATGTATGGTAAGGGAATTTCAAGAGAAGGTAGCATAATTGACACTGGTGTAACTTGTGGAGTTGTAAACAAGGCTGGATCATGGTTCAGTTACAATGACCAGAAACTTGGTCAAGGTCGTGAGAATTCAAAAGATTTCCTTAGGGATAATCCTGAATTAGCACAGGAGCTTGAACTAAAAATCAGAAAAGAGTTTGGCTTGGATAGCAATAATGAGGTCGAAGCCATTTCAGAACAAAAGTAAAATCAAGCCTCCTTCAAAGGAGGCTTGATTTGTATGGAGGTTTATATGCGAATACTTTATTTTACCGATACTCATATAAGAGGCACAAACCCCAAAAATAGAAAAGATGATTTTCTGGATAGTCTTGAAGAAAAATTCAAGGAAATAGTGTCTATTGTCGATCAAAAAAATATAGATTTTGTGATACATGGAGGGGATATTTTTGATAGGCCTGACATATCTATTTCTGTAGTCAGTAGGTTTACATCAATACTTAAGAATATAGATAAGCCAATTTTTATAGTTAGTGGAAACCATGATATATTTGGTCACAATCCCTCCACAATAGACAGAACAATGCTTGGACTTCTTAAGAGTCTGGATTTTCTAAATGTAATTTCCAAAGATGATAAAGTGGTAATTGAAAAAAATGGCATTAAAGTTGGACTTACAAGTTTACCATACACTTATGATATTGATTCATCTCCTGAGGGGTATATACTAAAAGAAATCCAAGAAGATGTAAATTACTCAATCCATATAGTTCATGGCATGCTTTTGGATAAGCCTTTTGTAAAAGGTATTCCGTATACTTTAATTGATGATATCGTCCATACTAAGGCGGATGTTACCCTGTCAGGTCATTATCATGCAGGCTTCAAGACAATTGAGAAGGATGGAAAGTATTTTATCAATCCAGGAAGTCTGGTAAGAATAACCAATAGCTTGAAAGAAATTGAAAGAATTCCAAAGGTTGCCATAATTGATCTTGATAATAGTATCAGTGTAGAGATGCTGACTCTTTTATCTGCCAAACCAGGAGAAATCGTACTTGATAGAACTGAAATGGAAAACAGTTCCCTCAGGAGTGAAAGAATAGTTGAATTCAAGCATTCTATAGATTCTGCAATGAATTTTGAAAAGATGGACCTAAATGATATTCTTATAGAAGTAACCTTGTCGGAAGGGGTATCTGACAAGGTGAAGGAGGAAGCTTTAAAAAGAATTGCCAAATCGCAAATGAAGGGATACTAGGGGTGTAAAATGAAATATATTCATAAAATAATTCTTGAAAATTTTCAAAGTCACATTTATTCTGAAATTGAATTTGGTCCCGATCTGAATGTTATTGTTGGACCTTCTGATTCAGGAAAGTCTGCAATAATAAGAGCCTTGAAATGGGTGATGTATAATGAACCATCAGGAGACTTTTTTATTCGTGAAGGAGAAAAAGAATGCAGGGTAACTGTTGAATTAAGCGAAGGTACTAAACTGCAGAGATACAGGACCAAGAGTAAAAATGGTTATAGATTAATAGACAATAATGGATTTGAATCAGTATTTGAAGGAATTGGATTAACTGTGCCGCAAGAAATTATTGATATTACAGGCATTACAAAGATTCAATTGGATAGTGATTCTGAGAATGCTATTAATTTAGGAGAACAGCTTGAAGGACCATTTCTATTGACAGAGAAGGCATCTACCAGAGCGAATGCAATTGGTAGACTTGTTGGTGTGGATTTGGTAGATGATGCTTTAAGAGATGTATTGAGAGATATTCGTTCACTAAATCAAAACAGGAAACAGAAAGAGGAAACACTGGATGAAACCAGTAAAAGGATTGAGGAATTCGATTACATTGAACAGATTAAAAAAACATATGCACAAGTAAATTCAATTATTGGAAAAGCAAAACAGTTGGATGAAAAAGTAAATACTTTGCAAGGCATTCGAAAATCTATTGATAGTTTGAACGTTGAAATAACAAGAGTTGAAGGTGTGATTGACAGACTAAAGAATATTGATAAATTAAGAAAAACACTTGATCAATTGAATAGCAACGTCAGAAATTATAACATTTATCTTAGTATATATAATTTAATGGAAGTTAATACACTTTCAAAAGCTAAAACCCAATTGATTTTAGATAATTTATCTGAATTTGAAAAGGCATATACTCTGGAATCAGCCATTGAGAGTAGCATTTTGCTTTATGATCGATTGAGGCTTAATTCTAATCAAATATCAAATATCAACAAAGAGATATTGTATCTTGATAAAGTGAATATAGGACTAGATAAATTAGAATTTACATCCGATTTGATTGAATCTGTTCATATCAAGCATAGATTTTTGAAAGATTTGGATTACTTATCAAAAAAATACACATCTGTTAATAATAGCTTAATAAGAGGCAAAGCTTATATTATGAAATTGAACCCAGCATTAGCAAACGAAAATATGATAAAGCAATTGAACAATAAAGTAAAAATGTTAACTGAAGTTCATAAACTTAATAGCAAAATAGATACAATTTTAAGGGAGATCAGTAAAACTGAATTATTAATTGAAGAAAACAATAAAAATCTTAATGATATTTTAAGGGAGTATAAAAAACTTCTTCATAAGATTGAAAAATGTCCAATTTGCCTTGGAGATATAGATGAAGTTACAATTGAGCATATTATGACTCACCACTTAGGGGGATAATTATGGATTATGAAAAAGATTTAAATGATTTGAAGGAAAACCTTGAAAAAGCAAAGAACTTGAAATATAGAGCTGAAGCTAGGATGGAACAACTTAAAAAGCAAGAAGATGAAATAATATCAGAGCTAAATAAACTAGGAGTCAAACCTGAAATGCTGGATCAGGAGATTATAAAGCTTAAAAATGAGATTGAAAGTCTTCTTAAAGAGGCAAATGAGCTGTTACCTAAAGATTTATTGGAAAAGCAGGGATAACCATGAATGAAAACATTAGGTTACTTGAGCAAAATCTAAATGATTTCGGGAGCTTTATAAGCAGACAGGAAGGTAAGCGAGATCAATTAGTAGAATTGAAGCATACCTATGAGAACGAGCTTACCACAATTATTGAAGAACTCGATTTATTGGAACAAGTTATGATTTTATTTCAGAAAACATCTGAATATGCAAGGAACCAAGCCAAGTACCAAATTGAAAATTTGGTTACAAAGTGTCTTCAATATATATTTGAAACAAATATAGAGTTTAAAATTGAAATTGAAGAATTAAGAAATAAAGCAAATGCTGAGTTTTATGTCATAAATGACACACCAGATTTCTTTTTAAAAACAAAACCCGAGCAGTCACGAGGGGGAGGTATAGTTGATATAGTATCTCTGGCATTGAGAATTTCTTTTATGCAGACCCATAAGCCTACTATCGAAGGTCCCTTAATCCTTGATGAACCAGCGAAGCATGTTAGTGAGGATTATATTTATAATGTTGGAGATTTTCTAAGACAATCCTCTGAAATGTTTAACCGCCAAATTATTATGGTTACACATAATTCTCATTTAGCATCTCTGTCAGAAAATACTCATCGAGTTGAATTATCTGGAACTTCAAGTGTTATAAGACCTGCAAAAAATATATAAAATTCTATGATAGGAATAATAAGAGTAAATATGACAAGATAGATATATTCATTGATTTGAATCAATCTACGTAAATCCGCTACATTAAGCTATTTTAAAGCAGAGAATATCTTAGACTTAATTACAAACACCTTGACAGAAACTACTAAAAGTAATAAAATTAACTTGTATGTACCCATACAAAATATACAACCTTATCTAATCCCACAATGGGAGTTGTATTCCGTTTTTAATTTCTATAATTTAGGTATGCGGAATAGAATGACTAATTCTAAATTTTGAGTGGTCTTAGTTGATTAAGTATAATTGTGATATGGAACTTGAAAATTAAATAAGATGGAGGTGTTTCCTATTGAATCTTTAATTTATGCGATTCTTGGCTTAGTTATTGGAATTATCGCTGGATATTTCATTAGAAGGTATATAGGCGAAGGGAAAATAAAGAACGCTGAAGAGTTGTCAAAAAAAATTACTGAAGATGCTATTAAAGATGGTGAAGCTCGAAAGAAAGAGCTTCTTTTAGAAGCCAAAGAAGAAATTCACAAAACTAGAAGTGATCTCGAAAAGGAGATCAAAGAAAGAAGAAATGAAATCCAGAAAATGGAGAGAAGGCTTCAAAACAAGGAAGAAACAATTGACAGAAGAAATGAGTCAATTGAGCGAAAAGAAGATACACTCGCTAAAAAGCTTAAAAATCTTGAGGATAAAGAAGAAGCTATCAATGAGCTGTATGAGAAGCAAACACACGAACTTGAGAAGCTTTCAGGTTTAACCTCAGAAGAAGCTAAAGAGCTTTTATTGAATGAGACTCGTAAGGAACTTATTCAGGAATCTGCGATGATGATCAAGGAAATGGAATCCAAGGCAAGAGAAGAAGCTGACAAGAGAGCAAGAGAAATAATTTCTACAACAATCCAAAGGGTTGCTGCAGATCATGTTGCTGAAACGACTGTTACAGTTGTAGCTCTACCAAATGATGAAATGAAAGGCCGGATAATCGGTAGAGAAGGTAGAAATATTAGAACCCTTGAAACGCTTACCGGTATTGACCTGATTATCGACGACACACCAGAAGCCGTAGTACTTTCAGGGTTTGATCCAATTCGAAGAGAAGTTGCCAGGATTGCATTGGAAAAACTAATTGTTGACGGAAGAATCCATCCTGCAAGAATCGAAGAGATGGTTGAAAAGGCTCAAAAAGAAGTTGAAAATACCATTCGAGAAGCAGGAGAACAGGCATCGTTTGATGCAAATGTGCATGGATTGCATCCTGAAATTATAAGACTTCTTGGGCGACTTAAGTACAGGACAAGTTATGGTCAAAATGTTTTAAAACATGCAGTTGAAGTATCTCACTTGGCAGGTGTCATGGCGACAGAGCTTGGTGCTGATATAAAGATTGCAAGAAGAGCTGGTTTACTACACGATCTTGGTAAATCAATTGACCACGAGGTAGAAGGACCACACGTTGAAATAGGCGTTGACCTAGCAAGAAAATACAAGGAAAGCAAGGAAGTACTTCATGCAATGGAGGCACATCATGGTGATGTTGAACCAACTACAGTAGAAGCGATTCTTGTGCAGGCAGCAGATGCTATTTCAGCTGCAAGACCTGGAGCTAGAAGAGAAACTCTAGAGTCATATATCAAGAGACTTGAAAAACTTGAAGAAATTGCAAACTCCTTTACAGGAGTAGAAAGATCATTTGCTATTCAAGCAGGAAGAGAAATTAGAATCATGGTAAAACCTGAAGACATAAGTGAAGCCCAGATGATCCACACAGCCCGTGATATTGTGAAGAAAATTGAGTCTGAACTAGATTACCCTGGTCAGATTAAAGTCAATATTATTAGGGAGACAAGAACAGTTGAATATGCAAAATAGAGCTTTCTGACAAATAAGCACAAATGCTTACCTGAGCCTGCCGTTTACGGCAGGCTTTAACTATAACAAAAAGGAGGGATAGCATTCGTATAGATATGCACACTCATACAACGGCATCTGACGGCTTGCTTACACCAACAGAACTTGTATTGAAAGCTTACCAAAGAAGGCTGGATGGCATCGCAATAACAGATCATGATTCAATTGAAGGAATACAGGAGGCTCTCATTGAATCCATAAAGATTCCGGGGTTTTCAGTAATTCCAGGAGTAGAAATGGGTTGTTCCCATGAGGATGAAGAGGTACACATCCTTGGATACTTTTTGGACTACACAAATGAAAAACTTAAAGATACATTATCTACATTGAGAAATTCCAGATGGAAACGTGGAATTGAAATACTCCATAAGCTAGAAAATCTAGGAATGGAGTTACCTATCGATGAGATACTTGAGAAATCAAAAAAAACTGATTTCATTGGAAGAGCAACCATTGCGAGAGAGTTGCATGATCGTGGTTTCGTAAAGAGTATTAAAGAGGCATTCGATAAATATCTTGATGTTAATAAACCAGCCTATACTGAAAGATTTAAATTGACCATTGAAGAAACAATTAAACTAATACACAATAGTGGTGGAATTTCAGTACTGGCTCATCCGGGATTACTTATAAACAAACAAATTCTGACATACTGTGTCGATATGGGTATAATGGGTATAGAGTGTTATCATTCCAAACATTCCAAGAATGATGAGAAGATACTTGTTTCATTTTCAGAAAGGAATAATCTTATTATTACTGGTGGTTCAGATTACCACGGTGATATAGATATCCTAGGAGACCATGTAACCGATATTGATAATATACCAGCTTTCAGGGAGAGAGTATAATGTATAAAGGAGAAAGACAAAGACAATTTCCAACAACTATAAGCACAACCTCTTTTGTTAAACTTTATATTCTTCATCTATTGAACCAAAAAGACTATTATGGAAACAGACTTAAGGATGAAATAAGTAGAAGATTAGATGGAAAATGGAGTCCAAGTCCAGGTATGATATATCCAATGCTCAATAATCTGGAACAAGAGGGTTATATTGTAGGTAATTGGGAAGAACCTACAAAAAGAACAAAAAGAGTTTACAGTATAACAGATGAAGGCCGTAAACACTATCAAAATATCAAGAGAATGAATAAATCGTCATTCGACGATTCAATATACATAATTAAGAATGTTCTCAAAGATATTTACGATATTTCAATTTAATCTAATAGGAGGTTATTAAACATGGATATGCAACTATCAGTTAAAGGAAAATCTATTGAACCATCTGTAACTTTGGCAATTACCGCCAAAGCAAATGCAATGAAAAAAGCAGGTGAAAACGTAATAAGTTTCAGTGCAGGTGAACCAGACTTCAATACACCAGAAAATATTCAAAATGCAGGTATTGAAGCTATCAAATCAGGGTTTACGAAATACACACCTGCTTCTGGAACTCCGGAACTTAAGGAAGCAATCTGTAATAAACTTAAAAGAGATAACAATCTTGATTTCAAATCTTCTGAAATAATCGTCTCTAATGGAGGTAAACACTCATTATACAATGCTCTTATGGCTATTCTTAATCCAGGAGATGAAGTTATTTTCAGTATACCTTACTGGGTAAGTTATCCTGAATTGATTATGATAGCGGGTGGAGAACCAGTAATGCTTAAAACAAATGAAAATCAAGAATTCAAATTCAATTCTTCTGATCTTGACAAGTTAAAGACCAATAAAACAAAAGCTGTAATACTAAACAGTCCAAACAATCCAACAGGATCTGTTTACACTAGAGAAGAACTTCAGGATATTGCAGATTGGGCTGTTAAAAACAATATTTTTATTATTTCAGATGAACTATATGAGAAGCTTGTCTATGATGGTCTTGAACATGTTAGCATTGCATCATTAAATGATGATATAAAGAAACTTACAATTACGGTTAATGGCATGGCAAAAGCCTATGCTATGACTGGCTGGAGAATTGGTTATGCGGCTGCAGATGAAAAAATCATCAAGATTATGAGTAATATTCAGAGTCATACAACTTCTAATCCCAACTCAATTGCACAATACGCGAGTATTGAGGGTCTATCAGGCAGTCAGGATAGTATAATGGCAATGAAGGGAGAATTCGACAAGAGAAGAAAAATCATGGCTGATCTTATTAATAGCATTGATGGCATTAGTTGTATGGTACCAAAAGGTGCTTTCTATATTATGTTAAATTCTTCACAATTATACGGGCAAGAAATAGAGGGTATGAAGATAGACTCATCAGTTGATTTTGCAAATCTGCTGCTCGATAAATGTAAAGTCGCAGTTGTACCAGGAGTAGCTTTTGGTGATGACGATTATGTCAGATTATCATACGCAACATCGTCTGAAAACATTAATGAAGGCTTGAGTAGAATCAAAGAATTATTAGGATCTAAATAATCAAAAAATTTAGGAAATAAATTTCTATAACAGTAGACATTGTTTACATAATATTATTATGTAAACAATGTCTTTTTTTACGATAACAATTTTGATTCTCAAGTACTAAATATTTCAAGAGATGAAGTCTTGTAAAAACCTTAATACAAGAGTAGCTACGTAAGCGCCCAATAATAGATGTATTCACAAATAAACTCTAAAGGTAAGCGCATATCCCAGTGCACATATTAATAGCAATCATTAAATGATAAAATCATCTCAAAACTAAAGAGGTGATTT
>NZ_JBMEMN010000025.1:8565-44500 GCF_049310905.1 Gudongella sp. DL1XJH-153 | reverse complement strand
AACAATTATCTCACAAGATTAGTGAGATAGAAAAGAACATACAGTAATTAAACTGTAACTATATTATACGAGGAGGTATTATGTTAATAGACAGTCATGCACATCTTGATGACAGGAGATTTGATCCTGACAGGGAGACCTTAATAAAGAGTCTCAAGGACAATGGAATAGACCTGGTTATAAATGTAGGTGCTGATATTGAATCCAGCAAGGCATCAATTAAGCTGGCAAAAAAGCATGAGAATATATATGCCGTGGTGGGAGTTCATCCCCACTCGGCCAAGGATCTCGAAGGCAAGGATTTAAGTGATTTAAGAGAGCTGTTAAAGGAAGATAAAGTTGTAGCCATAGGAGAAATCGGTCTGGACTTCTATTACGACAATTCTCCAAGGGACATCCAGAGAAAATGGTTCAAGGCACAGATTGACCTAGCCAAGGAACTGGATATGCCTGTTGTGATCCATACAAGGGATGCAGCACAGGAGACCTTTGATATCCTTAAGGAAGCAGGGGAGGATGGAAAACTGAAATGTCTACTCCACTGCTATTCAGGCAGTGCAGAAATGGCAGAGGAATATATCAAGCTTGGATTCCATATTTCACTTGGCGGACCTGTGACATTCAAGAATGCAAGGGTTCCACGTGAGGTGGCAAAAGTTGTTCCTCTGGACAAGCTTCTTATTGAAACAGACAGTCCATACCTTACGCCCGAACCATACAGAGGGAAGAGAAACGAGCCCATGTATGTAAAATATGTAGCTGAAAGAATTGCCCAGGAAAAGGGAATAACCTATCAAGAGGTTGCCCAGACAACAAGTGACAATGTGTTAAGATTCTTCGGAATAAATGGGAGAGGTCAGTGAAGCTTATGATAAAGGAAGTAATAGTGGTAGAGGGAAAGGATGACATATCCGCTGTAAAGGCAGCCCTGGAGTGCGAGGTTATTGCCACAAACGGCTTTGGCTATGGAAGAAAGCTAATCCAGACACTAAAGTCCATACATGAGAGAAGGGGGATAATAATCCTTACAGATCCCGACTACGGTGGAGAAAGCATCAGAAAGGACATTTCCAAGCATATCCCAGACTGCAAGCATGCATTCCTTCCACAGGGAAAGGCTTTGAAGAAGGATAATATCGGAATTGAAAATGCCACACCTGAAGACATTAGGGAAGCAATTGAGAAATCCAGACCCAACATTGTTGAAGCCCAGGAGACTTTCCAGAGAGATGATATCTTTCTTTTCAACCTATCAGGTGGACCGGGATCCAAACAAAGAAGGGAAAAGCTTGGAGAAATTCTTGGAATTGGATATACAAATGGAAAGCAGCTGTTAAACAGACTGAATCACCTTGGAGTGACAAGGGAAGAATTCCTAAGGGCAATGGAAAGGATAGAGAAGGATGGAGAATAAAAGACTGTACTCACCAAGTCAGGTAAGAGAGGTTCTTGATCGTCATGGGTTCAGATTTTCAAAGGGCTTGGGACAGAATTTCCTGATAGATGGAAATATCGTTAGGAAAATAGTTAGAGGCGCGGAGATAACCAAGGAGGACTATGTTCTTGAAATTGGTCCTGGCATGGGAACCCTGACCGAAGAACTGGCCCTTAAAGCAAAGAAGGTCGTTGCAATAGAGATAGATGAAAGACTTAGGCCAATCCTTTCTGAGACCCTGGAGCCATATGACAATGTAGAGGTTGTCTATGGGGATGTATTAAAGCTGCCCTTAAGGGAGATAATAGAAGAGAAGTGCGACGGACAACCTGTGAAGGTCGTTGCAAATTTACCCTATTATGTAACCACGCCCATAATCGGAAAGCTTATTGAAGAGGAGCTTCCATTTGAATCAATCAGCGTAATGGTTCAAAAAGAAGTAGCGGACAGGATGGTTGCAAAGCCTCACACAAAGGAGTACGGATCACTTACACTATTTGTCGGCTTCTACACAGAGCCCCAAATAATGATGAAGGTTCCAAAGACTGTATTTATGCCACAGCCAAAAATCGACAGCTCTGTTATAAAGCTTAAGATAAGGGAGACTCTTCCCGATACAAACAGGGATAGCTACTTTAAGCTTGTAAGAGCAGCTTTTTCAAAGAGAAGAAAAACCCTGATCAATGCACTTTCAACCTACGGGCTTGAAGCAGACAAGGAAGAGATAAGGGAAGCCCTAAAAAGAGTCAACATAGAAGAAACAGTCCGAGGCGAGGACCTGGAAATGGATGACTATGTCCGACTTGCAAGAGAACTGCCACGGCTTTGAAGACGCGGGGACGTTTCATTCGTCTTTTTCTCAAGGCATGGGTCTACTAGATTTATAGATTTTAATAATAGTTGTCAATCAACTATAACCAATAGCTTTCAAATACAGTAGTATTTGATTCTTTGTATTAGTAAGCTTTGTTCAATTATTTAAAAGCATATTTAGTGACATAGTTATTGACATTTCAACAATCACTAGTGATAAATCCTTGAAATTTTTGAATTTTCAGTTTATAATTTACATAAGATATGGTATTGGGGGATATCATATGAACTATTATCGATGGAACGCCGTATGCGGTGAAAGTCGCACGTACGGTGTGGTCCTGTACGAAATCCAGGAGGATAGTCAGGGATGAAGAAGCACCTAATGTAGGTTATGATTTCAATGGAACAAATGAGTATTTGAGAGTAGAGCACAGTGACTTGATTTATTCAGATGATGGATCGATAACAATTGAAGCATGGATTAAACCAGAAACCCATATCGGTCTTGGAGGAATTGTATCAAAGTATCATGAACCTGCTGTAGAATCATTTTCATTCAGATTGGGACCTACTACTATATCAAACAGTCTAGAGTTTACAATTGGGAATGTTAATTTGACAACAGCAAGTGGTGAAGTTACTTTGAACCAGTGGCAGCATGTTGCCGCGACCTTTGATAGGACAAGTTCAATTATGAATATCTATGTCAATGGAGAGCTTGTAAGAACATACACTAATGCAGGAACATTGCAATTACAAGAAAACACATCCTTCCTTGCTATAGGAATGGATTATCTTGATGGAGCGAGATACTTTGAAGGCGAAATTGATGACGTTAGAATCTGGAATTATGCAAGAAGCGAGCAGCAGATAGCTGACACCATGAATAATGAACTTAATGGAGACGATCAAGGATTGGTTGCTTACTGGAAGCTTAATGAAGCAGTATCACCCTTTGTAGACTCCACTGGAAACGGACATACAGCTATTAGAATAGACAATTAGTTTTTAATGGGGCGGGACTTATGATCCGCCCCATTTACATAGTAGAAGTATGTATTATGATTTGAAGTAGCTAACATAACCCCAAAAAGAACTGGTCCAAAACCAAAGGGACAGTTTAAAGACACGGGGACGTTTCATTCGTCTTTTTTGAACACTCATATCCAAGTACATTGGTTCTTTATTTGGTGTGATTATAGTTCAAGATCAAAGGAACGTTTATGAACAGACATTGTGGGTAGAATAGTATTAGATATTCATTGACAAACATACCCTTAGGGGGTATAATTATGTCAGGAATTAAAATAAGGGGGAATTATTGTGAACGAAGTTATAGTTTATACAAGCAGTACATGTCCATATTGTACACTTGCTAAGAATCATCTATCTGAAAAAGGTGTTTCATATGTTGAGAAAAATGTTTCAACTGATAAGGATGCAAGAAAAGAATTGATGGCTATGGGACATATGGGAGTTCCAGTGGTTGTAATCGACGGTCAGGAGATCGTAGGATTTGACAAGGAAAAAATCGACACGCTGCTTGATGTTTAGGCAAAATTAAAAACTCTGAGATGAATTTTCATCTCAGAGTTTTATTTTGTTGATTCAGTTTTTACTATAATTAGTTGTTCAAAGCTTCCATAAGCTTGTTTAGGTCCAGACCGTGTACCATAGCTGCTTCTTCCAGACTCTCCATTTGGCTTGAAGGACAACCTACACAACCCATGCCGAATCTAAGTAGAGTCTCTATAGCTTCAGGCTTTTTCCTAATAAGCTCGCCGATAAGCATATCTTTTGTAACTTCCATTAATTGTTCCCTCCTTTTAATTCATAGTAATATAGTAGCATATAAAGAAATATTTTGCTAGATATATTTTGATTTTTTTCTAAGATATTGATAATTGCTTATACAAACAAAAAGCATTGGGGACGGTTCCTTTTGCTTTTTGACTGCGATCTATTCGCCAATATTGATCCATATTGCAAAGTGCTCTTGCCTTTTGTTTGAATATAACAAAATCAGGATATATATGAATAGGAGGGATGCATATGAAGAGCGGGGGTATATTTGCATTACTGATACAAATACTTGTATCCGCAATAGTCATCGGGATAGCTGCTTTTTTCACACCGGGATTCTCCATTGCTGGAGGCTTCGGGACACTTTTTGTGGCAGCTGTTGTAGTTGGGCTATTGAGTTGGGCAGCAGTTAGATTTCTTGGAGTAAAGGCCTCGCCATTTGGAGCGGGACTGACAGGATTTTTAGTAAGTGCAGCAGTACTTTATTTGACAAGATATATAGTTGATGGATTCAACATTACCTTGATTGGAGCGCTTTTAGGAGCTCTAGTACTTGGTATCGTTGACTTTTTAATACCTGGAAGGAGATTCAGATAAATATTTGAATTTTAACTTGACTACAAAAACCATATGATGTAGAATAGAAAAAGAGATACCGTATAGGGGTATATTGATAGAGGAGGAATATAATGAATATTGAAATTACAAGTACAGCTAAAGATGAGCTGAAGAAAGTACTTGAAAATAAGAAGAATGAAGACAAATTGTTGAGAATCTATATCGCAGGCTATGGTTGAGGCGGTCCTACATTTGGATTAGCTCTGGACGAGCTAAAAGATGAGGACATTGAAGTTAAGATTGAAGATTTCCACTTTGTTATGGAAGATATGATAACTGAGAACTTCGGAAGCTTTACTGTTGATTTCAGCGACAACTGGTTAAGACGTGGATTTAGCGTTTATCCTGATGGAGTTGCTGCATCAAGCTGTTAGTTTGAATTGAATTTAGGGGCAGGCCAAAATATGGTCTGTCTTTTTTTCTACCCAAAAAGCATTGAAAAGCATTGGGGACGGTTCCTACTGCTTATGTATACATGCTCTGAAAAGCAAAAAGAACCGTCCCCAATGCTTTTTGGGTATGAATTGTAATTTATACTGAAATGGTGTTATAATGAAGGATAGAGATAAATTCGAGGGGAGTGATGATTTGTGGATTCGAGTCCTTTGCCGGATAGTTGTATAACAATTTATTGGAGCCATGGTCATCAACCTGACCGGAGGTTCCTCCAACAATAACCAAAAAGGAGGAATAACATGGATGAAATCAAAACAATAGATGAAATACTTGATGAGATCCTTCAGCTCATTGAGGAAAAGAAATACTTTAAAATCAAGAAGATACTTGAGGACTTAAATGAAGTCGACATAGCAGATGTCCTGGACGAGCTGGACCTGCACAACACACTACTTATTTTCAGAATGCTGCCAAAGGATCAGGCGGTAGAGGTATTTGCACATTTTGAGCCTGAAAACCAAAGGGAAATAATCGAAGCAATAACCGATAAAGAGGTTAGAAACATAGTTGAAGAACTGTTCTTTGATGATATGATTGACCTTATTGAAGAAATGCCTGCAAATATTGTAAGCAAGGTAATAAAGCATTCAACTCCTGAAGAGCGGAAGCTTATTAATGAGTTTTTGAAGTATCCACCGGACTCTGCCGGAAGCTTGATGACAATCGAGTATGTGGAGCTTCGCCAATCCATGACTGTAAAAGAAGCCATGGAGCACATCAAGGAGACAGGACTTTCCAAAGAAACTGTCTACACCTGTTATGTAACAAATATGAACAGAAAGCTGGAAGGAATAATATCACTGAGAATTCTTGTAGTTTCCCCTGAGGATGCAGTAATTGCAGACCTGATGGAGGATGATGTAATATATGTAGAGACACATGATGACCAGGAAACAGTTGCAAGCTTATTTAGAAGATATGGATTCCTGGCACTGCCTGTAGTGGACAAGGAAAAGAGACTTACCGGTATTATTACAATCGACGATATTATCGATGTTATGGAACAGGAAGCAACGGAAGACTTCCAGAAGATGGCTGCTATGGCACCATCTGATGATCCATATATGACATCAAGTGTATTTAGTCTTGCAAAACAAAGAATAGTATGGCTCCTGGTACTGATGGTTGCAGCAACCATATCAGGCCAGATAATCAGCAGCTACGAGGGAATCTTAAGTTCGGTTGTAATTCTAGCATCATTTATGCCCATGCTTATGAACACCGGAGGTAGTTCCGGAAGTCAGGCTTCAACCCTTGTGATTCGTGGTCTGGCAACAGGAGAAATCGAGATGAAGGATTCCGCAAAGGTCCTTTGGAAGGAGTTCAGGATAAGTATCATAGTGGGAGTTGTCCTTGCAGCAGTAAACTTCGCAAGACTTATGGTTATCACCAGAGCTGGCTTCCTTGTTTCCATTACTGTATCCTTGACCTTGATTGTAACGGTTGTAATAGCAAAATTATTGGGCGGACTTGCCCCAATGGTTGCCAAGATGTTTAAGGTCGACCCTGCAATAATGGCTGGTCCACTGATCACTACATTTGTGGATGCGATCAGTCTGATAGTGTATTTTTCAATTGCTACAATGCTTCTGAGTGCATAAATTCCATCCAGCATTTGTCAATAAGATATATATTAAATATATTTAAAAAAATAATATAAAGCATGCAATTGACAAAAGAAGGGTATAATAGTATAATAATTTGTTTGGTTGACATGACCTTCCATTTGTGTTACAATGTTTACATGATGAGTGTCCCTAACACACTCCTTCTGTCCCCAGAGTTTGGGAGAATGAAATGGAAGGTGGTTCTCTAACAGTATGAATAGTGTAGCTCAGATCAAAAAAGACCTGGAAGGGTGTATCGGCAAAAAAGTAATTCTCAGAGCAAACAGAGGTAGAAAGAAGACAACAGTGAGAGAGGGAGTACTTGAATCAGCCTACCCGAGCTTATTTGTAGTTAGGATAAGCAATGATTACGACAGCACGAGGACGGTATCGTATACCTATTCTGATGTGCTTACATCAACAGTAGAAGTAACAATCTGCGAAGAAGCAGACAGACTTATTAGTATATCTTAAGACAACCTACCTTATGGTAGGTTTTTCTATGCAAAAAAATGATATGGAACAGTCTTTATGGTATAATTATCAGGTATTAAATCTGTAGAAAATGGAGCGATCGACATTGAGAATTGAAGAGAACGCCTACGGCAAGATAAACCTTGCGCTGGATGTCCTATATAAAAGAGAAGACGGTTATCACGAAATTAATAGCATCATGCAACAAATAAGCTTGCACGATACGGTAATAATAAAAGAGGGTGGCAGGGGTGTCCAAATATCTTGCGACAACAGTCTTGTACCCCTTGACCATACAAACCTAGTACATATGGCATGGGATGAGATCAGGAAGATGACAGGAACAGAATCCGGAATCAGTGTTGAAATACACAAGATTATCCCAGTTGCAGCAGGCCTTGCGGGAGGAAGCTCAAACGGAGCTGCCGTACTTTTGGGACTTAATAAAATGTGGAATCTTGGCCTTACCCGAGATGAACTCATGGCCATTGGCAAGAGGATCGGTGCCGACATACCATTCTGCATCCTTGGAGGAACTGCTCTTGCTGAAGGAATCGGGGAGAAACTTACAAGTCTCAAGCCATTTAAGGACAAGCACATCCTTCTTGCAAATCCAGGATTTGGTATTTCAAGTGCCTATGCATACAGCAAGCTCAATATCCCAGCTGAAAGAAAGCCAATGGATATATTAATCCAGTGTATAGAAAATGATGATCAGAAATGCCTTGCAGACAGAATGTTCAATGTATTTGAAGATTCAATTATACCTGAGAATCCAATAATTGGAGATATAAAGAGGATCATGGAAGAACATGGAGCTCTTGGAGCATTGATGAGCGGTAGCGGTGCATCTGTTTTTGGCCTCTATGATGATACAGAGAAGCTGGAGTTTACAAGAAAGAAGCTCCAGGATATTATTCCACACGTATTCCATGTCACTACAATTTAATAAACTATTTCACCAAAATGCTGAGCTGTTGTTGATTAAAACAATAACTCGGTATTTTTTTGTGCGAAATTACAACAGCACAATAATTAGACAGACTTTTATAGGAAAACGTGGTCAGGATATGAGAAAATCAGAATGAAAGAATGAAAACTGAGAAATGGAGGGATTCAAGTGAGTGATTATTTACAAGTAGCAAATGACCCGATGCTGTGGTTGATGGCAGCACCAGGAATTGGAATTGTAGCGCTTCAGGCAGTTCTGTTTTCAAAGAAAGCATTCAACGCAGGGCAATACGCAGATCTTAGCAGATCAGAAGCTTGGAAGGCATTCAAGGTAGGAGCCATTTCAGCTATAGGACCAGCCTTGGCGGTGTTTATAGTAATGCTTGGGATGATGTCGGTTGTTGGTGCACCCATTACATGGATGAGACTTGCAATGATTGGATCTGCCCCTACAGAGCTTACAGGGGCAACTATGGGAGCTCAAGCAATGGGAGTGGAATTTGGCGGCCCAAATTATGGTATTACTGAATTTTCAGCATCAGTCTGGACAATGGCATTGAATGGAGTTGGATGGCTTCTTTTCACCGGACTATTTGCACACAGGCTTACTGGAATAAGAGACAGAATCTCCAAGGGAGATGATAGACTGACTGTTGAAATAGGTGGAGCAGCAATGCTTGGTGCATTTGCATACCTTGTTGGAGGACATTTGATTGCAGGTGGAGGAAGACTAATAGCAGCAGTAATATCAGGTTTAGCAATGATAGCACTTGTATATATATCAAAAAGAATGCCAAAGCTCCTGGAGTATAATCTGGGTATAGCAATGATAATTGGAATGATAGCAGGAGTATTATTTACATAAAATTATAAGGAGGGAAAAAGATGGATAATGTAGCTGAAAGAGCAACCAAAGATAATTTGAATTATGAAGATGCGTTTAGTAAGCCGATAATCAAGACAGGAAGATGGACTCTACTTATAGCAATACCACTTTCATTCTTGCCGGCAATATATTTATACTTGAACTACGGAGCAATACCGCCAGTTGGAAGAATACTGACAGGTTGGTTCCTTATTGCATCAATTTATGGATCCTACTATGTAATTGAGCCAGTATCATTCTTCCCAGTATTGGGAGTTTCAGGGACGTATATGTCATTTCTTGCAGGAAATATTGGTAACATGAGACTACCATGCGCAGCAGTTGCGCAGGAAGCATTACAGGTTGAACCTGGAAGCAACAAGGCAGAGCTTGTGGCTACTCTTGGAATAGCAGGCTCTATAATTACAAATCTAATTGTAATAACAATCGCGGCAGTAGCAGGAAATCAATTGTTCAATTACTTCCCAGAACCGGTTATAAATGGATTTGATTTTGTACTACCTGGCATATTTGGATCAATGTTTGCCATGTTTGCAATGAAGCATCCTGTATATGGAGCATTTGCGCTATCAATAGTATTGATTATGTTGGGAATAATAAGAGTACTTCCAGTTTATGTGGTAATTCCTGCATCTGTATTCTTGACTATAGCATTTGCAGTAGTTTCATATAAGAGAAAGAATAAAGCATAAATAAAGGAGGCGAATGAGATGGAAGACACAAAAGTTCTTGACTATGTAAATAAAGATGAAGCTATTGAGCTTCTGCAGGAAATGATAAGATTCAAGACCGTTAATGGACCAGGAGATGAGCTGCCACTGGCAAAATATATTAAATCTAAACTGGATGAGATCGATGTGGACAATTTTGTCGATGACATTGGCGACAACAGAGGTAATGTAGTTGGTAGAATAAAGGGATCAGGAGAAAGAGATGCCTTGTTCTTTAACGGACATCTTGACACTGTACCACCAGGAGATATTGAGTGGGAGCACGGACCTTACAGTGGAGATATTGAAGACGGCAAAATATATGGAAGAGGTTCTGCTGATATGAAAGGTGGTCTCGCAGCCATGTTGACAGCTGTCAAGGCAGTTAAAAAAGCAGGCTGGGAGCTAAAGGGAGATTTTATCTATTCTGCCACCGCCGGTGAGGAAACTGATAGCATAGGAGCAGTTAAGTATCTGGAAGATGGTGGATTGGATGGAGTTGGCGCGATTATAATAGGTGAACCTAGCTCAAATGGCGTAAATGTAGCAGAAAAGGGAGCATTTTGGGTTGAAATCACTACCTACGGAAAGACAGCACATGGAGCATTTCCTCACAAGGGAGTAAATGCAGTAGTTCATATGAATGCCCTATTAAGCGAATTGGTGAGTTATAAGTTCAAATACGAAGAAAACGAATTAGTAGGCTCTCCTACGATGAATATCTCTACAATAAATGGTGGAGTAAAGACAAATGTTGTACCTGACAAGTGCTCAATAACAGTTGACATGCGTACTGTGCCCGGCCAAGTGCACGGTGATATTGTTAAGGACTTCGAAGCAATGATTGAAAAACTTGCAAGTGAAATTGAGAATTTCAAGGCTGATGTTAAGGTGCTCAATGACCGCCCAGCTGTTGAAACAAAGATATCAAACGAGTTCGTAAGAATGGCTACTGATACAATCAAGGAAGAATTCGGCAAGGAAGTTGAACCAAAGGGTGTCAATTTCTATACAGATGCATCAATATTTCTTCCACCTACCAGTCTTCCATGCATTTTCTATGGGCCTGGGGATGCAGATATGGCGCATCAACCTAACGAATTTGTTCCCATAGACAGCTATATGGAGTGTATCCACTTCTATATAGCAATGATTGAAAACTATCTTGTGAAATAAAGGAGGAAGTGGATGAGTTACTTGGATAAAGCAAAAGAGGTTCAAGGAGAAGTTGTTAAATGGAGAAGAACATTGCATCAGATTCCAGAGGTAGGATTGGAATTGCCCGAGACATCAGCTTTTATAGCTAAGCAGCTTGATGAAATGGGAATCTCCTATAGAAAGAATGTAGGGGTATCAGGTATAGTTGGGCTTATAGAAGGAGGCTCACCAGGCAAAACAATCGCCCTGAGAGCTGACATGGATGGACTGCCAATAAAAGAGGAGACTGGACTGTCATTTGCCTCTACAAATGGAAACATGCATGCATGTGGACATGATGCCCACTCTTCCATACTACTTGGGGTTGCCAAGGTCCTGAATAAAGAAAAGGAAAACCTCAAGGGAAATATAAAGCTGATATTTCAACCAGCCGAAGAAGGTCCTGGAGGAGCAAAGCCAATGCTTGATGACGGAGCCTTTGAAGACCCCAAGGTTGATGGCGTGCTGGGACTTCACATAGGAGGCCTTACAGGCGACAGCAAGGATGGCGAAGTGTTGGTATCATATGGCAGCATGATGGCATGTCTTGATAGATTCAAGATGACAATAAGAGGCAAGGGGTGTCATGGTGCATATCCTGAAAATGGTGTAGACCCGATTTCAATAGCCTCACAGGTTATTTCCAATGTTCAGACAATAATAAGTCGAGAAACCAGTCCGACTGATCCAGGCGTAGTAACATTCGGAATGATAAAAGGAGGGTCCCAATACAATATTATCTCGGATACTGTAGAGTTGGAAGGTACATGCAGGGCAGTGGATCAAGATGTCAGGGAATTTCTTGCAAAAAGACTTGAAGAAATATCAAGAAGTGTTGCAGAGGGAATGAGGGGAAGCATTGAGTTTGATTATACATTTGGATATCCTCCACTGGTAAATGATGAAGAGGTTACCAGGAACTTTGTTGAATCTGCCAAGAGAATCATACCTGAAGATGACATCAGGGAAATGAAAAAACCTGTAATGGGTGGAGAAGACATGGCTTACTTTATAAATGAAGTACCAGGAACATACTTCTTCCTAAGTTCCCATAAACCGGTTGATGGCGAACTTTATCCTCACCATAACAGTAAGTTTGACATAAATGAAGATATGCTTCAGAGGGGAGTGGCTCTCATATCCCAGGCAGCAACAGACTGGCTTAATAGATAAGACAAGGAAATAGAATATGACCCCTGACTTTTTTAGTCAGGGGTTTGCTGAAGTCAGAGATTATTTTAAAATGTTGAATAATTGAGTCTGAATCCTATATAATAAAAGCAGACGAACAGGAGAGAGGTGATTATTTTGGGGATTCAGATAAGAGAGATTCTGGAGGATAAGTATTTCAAGGGTTATAGTGTGCTGGCAGGAGAGGGTGGACTGGACAGAGAAGTTCAGGCAGTTGCATTGTTTGACGCACCTGATGGATATCTTTGGTTTAAAGGCAAGGAACTTATATTGTCAACGGGGTATCTTTTTAAAGACAACTATGATTACTTCAAGGATGTAATAATTTATCTTCATAAAAAAGGATCTGCTGGTATGGGAATTAAAAAAGACAGATATTTGAAGGAGATTCCACATGAAATAATTGAGATTTGTGATGAACTGTCATTTCCATTGATAAATATTCCCTATGATGAAGCTTGGATTGATGTTATAAACGCCGTAAATTCAATAGCAATAAATAGCTTTATTTCAAGAGTAATTGACAAGCCATCAACTCAAAGCACCATAACTCCAAAAGACCTCAAAATGAAAATACGTGATATTATCAATAAACTTAGCATAGAGATTAAGAAGCCAATAACACTTACAGATGTTACAACCACCAAGTCTTATACTTATCCGCCTACATTTGAGCATAAACTTGATATGGATTTTGTTGAGGGTCTAGACAAATATGATTTTGACTTCACAAAGGAGACTGTTTGTGACAAGCTTAAAATCCAAAGAATAACTCCTTCTGATTCTGATAAATGCCCTTGGATAAAAATACCTATAAAACTAAGGGGCAGGCTTGTGACAAAGATAATCATATGGGAGTCCAATGAAAAAATTGATTACTATGATCTTCTTGCCATTAGAATAGCAACAGCACTTTTAGCAGAAATATATGAACAGCTTTACATCTATCAGAACTTTGAGGGAAAATACTATGATGATCTCATAAAGGCGGCAATAAACGGTGAATTGGATAATTTTGAGAAAGTCGGGGAATTACTGGGGAGTATTGAAAAATCTAGAGTCAACCTTGAGAATTCATTTATTGTAACATGTATAAAAAAAGAAGAGGGGAAGGTCTACTTTACAAGTAAAAGAGAAGAAATTTACAAAAGCGTTCTTTCCATACTCCAGCATGACAAAAATATATTCGGAATTGTAGACGATAATAATATTATCATTCTTACCGAGATCGAAGGGCAAGATAATCAGATTAAAAAAATGAAACTTGATTATGTAAAAGTTCTGGAAAAGCTTAGAGAAACAATTGGTGAATGCGAATGCAGGATTGGAATAGGTACTGCAGTCCCTGATATATTGTCTGCCAAGAGAAGCTATGTTGAAGCATTGAAGGCTCTTGAGGTAGGAAAGTACATCTATGAGGACAGAGATATAATTGCTTTTGAAGATTTGGGGCCATTTGGTTTTTTAAGACTTGAAAATATACAGAGAAGAGATTTTGGAAGCAACTTTGACAAGATTACTCCTCTTTTGAAACATGACAACAGTAAAGAAATGCTTGAGACATTGAAGATTTTTCTTGAAAGTGAATCCAACTTCAATGTAGCATCAAACAAACTTTTCCTTCATACAAATACTGTACGATACAGAATATCTAAAATACAGGAACTTTGCGATATTGACCTGAATGATCCTGTAGAAAGGCTGAAAACAGAAATAACACTGAAGTTTCTGGAACTTATCAAGTAAAATCGTGCCCTGGAATCAATTTCAGGGCATTTGTCATATATTTTCTATACAAATAGGTCTTCTTCAATTGAAGGAGACTTTTGTTCATACTCAAGGATAGTGAGAGAATAGACACAATTAAATTGACATCTTTAGAAAGGAAGCATATAATAGGACTATAAAGTATATGTATACATATACAGAATACAAAGGAGGAACAAAGATGAAAAAGAAACTAACTTTAGCAGTCACCCTGGTACTTGCAATGACAATGTTGCTGGCAGGATGTGCAGGAAACGACAACGGTGCTGAAAACCCTGACAGTTCAGAGACAGTGGAACTTAAGTTTAGTTCAGCGGCAAATGAAGATAGTACTTGGCATGTTGGCGTTCAAAAATTTATTGATGAAGTGGAAGAAAAGACAGACGGCAAATTTCAAATAACTGCTTTCACAAGCGACCAGCTAAGTGGAGGTAATCAAGCGAGCGGAATCGAACTTGTTCAGACTGGATCTACAGACATACATATAACAGATGCACTTGTATGGTCTTCAATCCAACCTAAGGCAATTGCACCAGCTATGCCTTGGTTATTGCCGACGTATGAAGATGTAGATATGTATATGGCGGGAGCAGGTGGAGAAGCAATAAAGGAAGCAATCAATGAATCAGGAGTTGTTTGTATTGGTATCGGTGAAGCAGGTTACAGACAAGTTGTCAATACAAGAAATCCCATTGAGACACCAGAGGACATGTCTGGTCTGAAAATGAGAATACCAGGAAGTAATGTACACGTTTCATTGCTTAAATATATTGGTGCAGATCCTATCACAATGAGCCAATCAGAAGTGTATACATCACTTCAGCAGGGTTCAATCGAGGCAGCTGAGAACACTATTGACCTACTCTTTGCACAGAGAACACTTGAGGTTGTAGATCACCTAACATTATGGAACTACTCATATGACCCATTGTTCCTTTCAGTTAGCCAAGAGCTATGGGAATCATTATCAGATGAAGAAAAGCAAATATTTACAGATGCTGGAGAAGTAGCGATGGATGCTCAAAAGCAGGCAACAAGAGAAAAGAGTTCTTCAGTCCTTGAGGATATAAGAACTGAATTCCCTGACCTGGAAATCGTTGAAAGTCTTACTGCAGAGCAGGTTGAAGCTTTCAAGGAAAAAGTGAAACCAGTTTATGAAGAAAATAAAGATTCAATTGGGGAAGAATTGCTAACCAATTTTGGATACACATTTGACTAAATAATAATAAATCAGGGGCAGATTATGCCCCTGGATTTCTTTAATAAAGAGAGGTGGAATAAATGAATCGCTTCTGGAAAATCATTAATTGGTTGGAAGAGTATGTTTTGATAATAGGTATGACCATAATGGTTGTCCTAAATTTTGCAAATGTAGTTTTTAGATTTATACTGCCCCAGTCACCTTTTTCATATTCTGAAGAGTTGACAATAATATTATTTATGTGGGTCACCATGTTTGGAATATCTTATGGTTATAGAATGTTTGCTCATACAGTTCTTGATGTATTCACAAAATTGCTGCCAAGTAAGTTCCAACCTTATATTATAATTTTTGCTACATTATGTTCGATGGCATTTATGTCATTGATGGTGTACACAAGCTATTTTACAATTCAAAATCAAATAGAATTCGGTCAAGTTACTCCAGGAATGAAGCTGCCTATGATAGTCAACAGTGGAGCTTTGTTCATAGGAGCTATTATAACGTTATTCAGTATTTTCAAATCTGGGAGAGAAGAATTAATAATCCATTATGAAAACTCAAGAGAAGAGGTGGTTAAATGATTTCCTTCATTCTTCTAGGGTCATTTTTTGGTTTATTATTACTTAAGGTTCCAGTTGCTGCTTCGATGGGTTTGGCTGCCTTGTTTGGTATTCAGTACCTAGGCATGGACATAAGCATATTACCCAATATTTTCTATGCAGCCATAGCAAAAAACTCGCTTTTAGCGATCCCATTTTTCATACTAACCGGAGTAATAATGGACTATTCCGGAATATCAACAAGACTTATTAAGTTTGCCAATGCTATGATTGGTCATAGAAAAGGTGGACTTGTTGGAGTAACAGTTGTAACTTCGGTTTTCTTTGCGGCTATATCCGGCTCAGGACCTGCTACAGTAGCAGCTTTGGGAGGAGTACTCATTCCAGCAATGGAAAAAGACAAGTACAACAAAAACTTTGCAACTGCACTGGTTGCATCCTCTGGAGGAATTGGTATGATAATACCTCCTTCGATACCATTTGTTATATTCGCAATGTTAACTGGTCAATCAGTAGGCACAATGTTCATGGCAGGGATAATACCTGGGCTATTAATGGGTGTACTGTTCACACTTGCGGGACTTTGGTATGTTAGAAAAGACAAAGGCATCATTGTAAGAGAAAAAGCGAGTTCTGAAGTGAGATGGGCATCATTTAAGGAAGCATTATGGGGCATCATGACACCAGTTATTATTTTGGGAGGAATATATTCCGGGATATTCACAGCAACTGAAGCTGCTGGAGTTTCCGTTGTATACAGTATGTTTGTTGGAGGCTTCATTTATAAAACAATTGACTTTAAAACATTTAGAAATCTGTTTTTATCTGCAGCTGTTTCATCCGGATTAATCATGTATATAATGGGCAGTGCAGGACTATTTGCCTGGATACTTACCACATCTGGTGTAGCAGGCGATCTTTCAAGTGCCTTGTTGGGAGTATCAAACAACCCTTTGGTACTAATACTGATAACACAGCTGATTTTCTTGATAGCAGGTTGCTTTGTTGATTCAGCATCGGGATTTTATCTATTGTTACCAATTCTAATGCCTGTAGTACTTAAAACCGGGTATCCAGTCTATGCTTTTGGGGTACTCGCTACAGTTAACTTTGCAATTGGACAGATAACTCCACCGGTTGGCTCTAATCTTTTTGTTGCATTGAACATAGCAAAAATTTCAATGAGTGACCTCGTCTCCAAGTTAGGGTATTTTTTACTTGCAGGAATTGGAGCAATTCTATTGATGAGCGTATTCCCGCAAATCATTACTTTCTTGCCTACTCTTCTAGGTATGAACTAACATGAAAGGAGCAGTGGAAAATGAGAACACCGGATTATGAACTTGAGAAAAGAATTCAAAGCTTAAGGGTTGTAATGAGTGACAAAGGGATAGATGTATTTATTACAGGAGCTGGAGCGCAGATTGATCAAAGAGGGATTGTAAGATATTTTCTGGATTACTACATTCCTGTATTTGCAGAGTACATGGTCATACCTTTAAAGGGACCCGTGACGATGATACCTCATGATTATGCAGGTGCCAGATATGCAGAAACATCCCCAGCAATAGAGGACATTATACCACTACCATCAGGAGTATCGCCCGCAAAATTTGTAGCAGATGTAGTAAAGAAATACTCACAAAAATCAGTTGCGATTGCAAATTTGGATGGCTTGTCCTATAATTTTGCAAAAGATTTGATGAGTGAACTTTCTGGTATGGAAGTAATTGATATAAATGATGATATTGACAAAATCAGGGAAATCAAAAGTGAGTTTGAAATAAAACAGACCATACTGACAACAAAGATAAACGAAGATAGCTTCTTTGCATTGCTAAAAGAGGTCAAGCCAGGAGTGTATGATATTGATGCTATCCAAAAAGCAAGAGCTGCTACTGAACTGATGGGTGTTGAAGACCAGTATTGGATGATTGGCACACAACAGGGAGCAGGATTTTGGATTGATGCAAAAGACAAACCTACAATGTGGAAAGAAAAAGACCTTATAGTAGGAGTTACAGAGCATTCCTATGCAGGAGGGCATTGGGGAGAAGTGGCAAACCTGATTTCAATTGGAGAACCTGATAAAGAGATCATTGAGGTGCAGAAAGCCCTGGCTATTGTCCAAAAGGAAGCTGCAAAAGCAATTAAGCCAGGCAATACAATAGGGCAAATGGCAGACAGAGCTCAACAGGTTCTTGAGGAACTAGGTTATTCTGAGAAATACACAGCCGACAGCCCAGTTCGTTATTTTGGTCACAGTCAGGGCCTGGATGTGTTTGAACAACCAATTATTATGAGTGGAGAAACAAAGCTGATGGAGAAAGGAATGAGACTGAATTTCCACCCGAGTGCTTCAATGAGAGATGGAAGGAAATTCTCATATTGTGTAAATTACTATGTTACAGAGTCTGCAGGGGTTAGACTTACCAATCTTTCGGATGAGATATATATAGTATAATCAGGTCTTCATGACCTCTTGTTATCTGTAAATGTTATTAATTGGAGGTTTACAATTATATTCCAGAGTAGTATTATTATAAGTAGAAATATTTAAAGGGAGGATTCGTCCATGGCTTTAGAGAAATTAAAGACAAAAGGCACATTATCAGACAAAGCATATGAGGCATTAAAAGAAAATATACTATCTTTGGATTTAAAGCCTGGCGAAGTTCTTTTGGAAGACAGTCTTTCAGATATGCTTGGTATAAGCAGGACACCTATTAGAGAAGCACTGAAGAAGCTATCTTATGAAGGCCTGGTTAGCTATTTAAATGGTAGAGGCACCTATGTAACCGAACTTAATACAGAGTATTTTTTAAATATATATGACATCAGACTTTCATTGGAAACACTGTCTATCAGACTGGCATGTAAAAATAAAACTGATGATGATATTTTACAGCTACGCAATTTGATAAAAAAGCAAAATGAGATTGTAAACAAGGATGTCTTGGATAATAGATATTATCTTGAAATCGATACAAAGATTCATATGACAATTGCCAGAATAAGCAGAAATGACGTATTGATAAAATATCTTAACGAAATTTATGAGTCGTACAAAAGGTACCTATATTTCACAAATTTTGAGAGTAGGGCTTTGACTGTTACTGATGAGCACACAAAGATTATTAATTCAATCGAGTCAGGCAAGGTTGAGGATGCAGTACAAAGCATGGAAAGACATCTGGAAGGTGTAAAAGATTCAATATACTCAGCTTTGATCAAAGCTGGTAAAAAATAAAAAAAATTTAAGATGCAGTGTATACATATACATATACACTAATCTTTTTTCTACTTATAAATTGGAAGACTCAATAGAAAGCAATACTTTTCTATAAAAGTATTAAGAGGAGGCAATGAAATGATTAGAATTAATGAAAGATCAAAGGGCTTTGGTTTTGAAGGTGGCCTTTATGACATATATCAAAAAGCACTTCAGTTGGAGTCAGAAGGCAAGTCGATTATTCATATGGAAATTGGGAAGCCTGATTTTGATTCGCCTGAAGTTGCAAAGGAAGCTGCAAAAAAAGCTTTGGATGATGGATTTGTTCATTATACAGAAATGATCGGGATAGAACCTTTGAGAAAAGCCATTACGGCAAAATACAAGAGAGACTATAATTTGGAATATAGCTATAAGGATGAAATTGTTGTAACAGCAGGGGCGTGTGAGGCAATAGGAATAATTATGCTAACAATGATGGAACCTGGAGAAGAGATACTGATACCGAGTCCATTTTTCTCAGCATATTCAGAACAAGCTATAATAGCAAATGTAAATGTAGTTGAAGTCCCATTAAAAATGGAGAATAATTTCAGTCTTAAAGCAGAAGATCTGAGAGAGAACATAACAGAAAAGACTAGGATAATTCTAGTAAATACTCCTCACAACCCAACAGGAGCAATAATTGAAGAGAGCGATTTAAGAGAGATAGCAGCCCTTGCAATTGAAAAAGACTTGCTTGTTATCTCTGATGAAACATATGATCAGTTTGTATTTGGTGGAAAGCACTTTAGTATCGCAAGTGTAGAGGGTATGAAGGAAAGAACTCTTGTGGTGAATTCTTCTTCAAAGACATTCTCGATGACAGGATGGAGAATCGGATATGTGATGGGACCTGCATGGATACTGAAATACTTGAACAAGGTACATCAGAATTTCTCTACATGTGCCACTTCATTTGCTCAAGTAGGAGCAGCAGAAGCCTACAATAACGGGGACCAGTTTACAAAGGATATGCTAGAGGAGTTTGAAAGAAGAGGAAAATTGGTGTACGAATCATTAAAAGATGTAAAGGGATTAAAACTACTTGAACCAAAAGGTGCTTTCTATGTATTTATAAATATTGAAGAGATTGGTATGGATGAAAGTGAATTTTGCGATTATATACTTGAAGAAGCAGGAGTAGCAATAGTTCCTGGAGACTCTTTCGGGAAATACGGCAAAGGGTTTATTAGGCTGTGCTATGCATGTTCTTACGAGCAGATTCAGGAAGCTATGGATAGGATAAAGAAAGCCGTACAAAAATTAACTGACTGATGGTTTGTGTTATATTGGATATTCCCTGTGTAAAATACTCATTAATGGGATAAATATATATGCGAGGGTCTTTCTATATGGAGATTGTCAAAAATACGACAATTTGATATAGTGTAATTAGAACCCAACAAGGAGGAGATTTATATAATGGATATGACAAAGAGAATCGAGGACCTCACAATCGAGCTTACAAATGAATTAAGCGTTGTGGGAACTGCAGATGAGAACAATGTTGTACAATTGATACACGACAAGTTTATGGAGATGGATTACTTCAAGGAGAATCCAGGCAATGTGAAATTTGTGGATGCAATCGATGATTCAGTTGGAAGAAAATCACTGATGGTTACAATCAATGGTAAAAAGGGAAACGACAATAAGACCCTGGTATTTGTGGGCCATACAGATACTGTTGGAATAAGTGACTACGGTGAGTTGAAGGAATTTGCAACAAAGCCCTATGAATTGACAGAGAAATTAAAGGAAGTAACCATATCACCTGAAGCAAAGGCAGATCTTGACTCAGGAAACTACCTGTTCGGAAGAGGAATCTTCGACATGAAATTCGGAGTTGCAACCTTGATGGCAATGATGGAGGAATTTGCAAAGAATGTGGACGAGCTGGAAGGAAATCTAATCTTTGCTGCAGTTTGCGACGAGGAAGGAAACTCAGCAGGAATGCTGTCAGTTGTTCCTGAGCTTGTGAGACAGAGGAAGGAAAAGGGATACGACTACCTGGCAGTTGTTGATACAGACTACTCCGCTCCAAGATATGTTGGCGATGAAACCAGATATATCTATGTTGGAACTGTTGGAAAGTTGATGCCAAGCTTCTATATAACAGGCAAGGAAACTCACGTTGGGGAGCCGTACAAAGGCCTGGATCCAAACCAGATAGCATCAGAGATAACAAGGGAATTCAATCTTAACATGGACTATTGTGACAATGCAGACGGAGAAGTATCACTTCCTCCCATATCATTGAGGCAGCAGGACCTAAAAACTGAGTACTCAGTGCAGATTGCAAGATACGCATACCTGTACTTCAACTATGCAACTCACAACTCAACACCAGACCAGGTAATGATGAAGATGAAAGATGGCGCGTCGAAAGCATTCCAGAATGTTATCGACAGTCTGAATGCCGAGTACAAGGAATACGCAAAGCAAAGCAACTATCCATTCGAGCAGCTTCCATGGAAAGCCAGAGTAATGTCATATGAAGAGCTTTTAGAAAAAGTAAGGGCTGAAAAAGGCGAAGAAGTTGACAAGAGGATCGAGGAGCTTTCAGAAGTGCTCTTGAATGACCCTGAGGTTGATGAGAGAATCTTTGCACTTCGAATGGTTGAAATGGTTCAGGGCATGTGGTCAGACAAGGACCCTGTAATAATCGGATATTTCTCACCACCATACTATCCACATATCTTCGTAAAAGGAGAAGATGAAAGGGAGAAGAAGCTTATCAGTGCAGTTGACAAGGCCATAGCAAATGCTGGTGACCAGTACAATATTGTCAACAAGAAGTTCTATCCATATATTTCAGACCTGAGCTATGCAGCTGCGCCAAGGGAAGAAAAAGCAGTGGAAACACTAAAGGTTAATATGCCAGGATTTGGAGTAAGGTACAGTTTGCCGCTTGATGATATGCAGGCACTTAATCTTCCTGTTGTAAATATCGGACCATTCGGCAAGGATGCACATAAATTTACAGAGAGACTTGAGAAGGGCTATTCATTTGGAGTTCTTCCACAGATCCTTCTTGACACAGTAAATGAATTAATGAAGTAGAGAATATTGGAAACGGGCAGGCAAACACCTGCCTGATTTTCGGCACCAACTGCCGATTTTCAGGCGTCTAAAAACCATGCATGGAGGAATATATATGAAGGATATTTTTTTCAAGGAGAATATGATTGAAGTTCTGGATTATCTGGAGGAGGGTCTCCATATAATCGATGCATCGGGAAAAATTGTATACTACAACTCCTTTGCCCAGAAAATTGATGGAGTTGATGTTGAAAAGGCAGTTGGAAGACACCTGATTGAAATCTACCCATCCCTTAACGAAGAGACCAGCACCCTTCTGACCGTAATAAGGACAGGGGAACCAATCCTGAGGAAGGAACAGACCTTCGTAAACTACAAGGGAGAGAAGATTACAACAATAAACTCATCAATTCCCATCAAGAGCAGAGGAAAGATCCTTGGAGCAATTGAGATATCCAAGGACATTACCCAGGTAAGGGAGCTGTCTGAAAAGATTGTGGACCTTCAGGACCAGCTCTACAGCACAAAGACAAAAAAGAACCCGTCGAGGGAATCGGCAAGCTTCACATTCTACGATATCGTGGGCAGAAACAAGGAAATACTAAGGCTTAAGGCACTTTCCAAGAAAGCTGCTGAGGCTGATGTACCAGTCCTTGTATCAGGCGCTACCGGTACTGGAAAGGAGCTATTTGTTCATGCAATCCACAATGGCAGCAAGCGGAGACACAACCCCTTTATAACCCAGAACTGTGCAGCTCTTCCATCAAACCTTCTTGAAGGGATCCTCTTTGGAACAACCAAGGGTGGCTTTACAGGAGCTGAGGACAGACCCGGATTATTTGAACTGGCTGATGGAGGAAGTCTATTCCTGGATGAGATAAACTCAATGCCTCTGGACCTTCAGTCCAAGCTCCTTAGAGTTCTTCAGGATGGTAATATCAGAAGGGTTGGGGGCACAAAGACAAAGAATGTGGATGTAAGGGTAATAACTGCAACCAACGTGGACCCGGAGATTGCAGTACAGAACAAGCAACTGAGAAGTGACCTCTACTACAGGCTCAATGTTATAAGCTTCAATATTCCACCACTTAAGGACAGGCTTGATGACATTGAGATCCTTACACATTACTTTATTGAGAAGTTCAACCAGAAGATGGGCAAGTCGGTAAAGGGAGTTACTGGAGAGGTCCTGCAGATATTCAAGAAATATCCCTGGGAAGGTAATGTACGTGAATTGGAGCATCTCATAGAAGGAATAATGAGTATCTATGACTCTGAAATGATCGAGGAGGATCATATTCCGCCAAAGATCAAGAAAAATTTGGTGAAGAAAAACGTTGAAAACAGGGAGATGTCATTGAACAAGGTTGTGAATGAAACAGAAAGGGCCCTGATAAAAGAAGCCTTGAACCAGACCGAAAGCAATATAACCCATGCTGCAGACCTGCTTCAGATACCAAGACAGACCCTCCAATACAAGATTAGTAAATACAAGCTTTAGTGGCTGGGGAGATATCCTCAGCTTCTGTTTTCAAAGCAGTGCCGAAAAATCGGCAACGCTGGAGATTCAAGAAAACCTTCAAAAACCGCTAATCCCTCGAATTAGCCATTTTTTTAACAAACTTTAAGTTGGCATGGAACTTGCAATAAATATATACAAAATGTTTAAAGGAGGAATACATATGAAAAAAGGAAGTCCATACGGAACGCACAGGGTAATTGAGCCAAAGGGTGTTTTACCTCAACCAGCATTTAAAATTGACAATGACATGGAAATTTACGACAACGAGATACTTATTGACGTAAAGACTTTAAACGTAGACTCAGCTAGCTTTACACAAATCAAGGAACAGGCAGGCGGAGACATAGAAGAGATCAAGAAGATCATGAAGGGAATCGTTGACGAAAGAGGTAAGCACCAGAACCCTGTAACAGGATCAGGCGGAATGCTTATTGGAGTTGTCGAGGAAATCGGACCAGCTCTTGAAGGAAAGACAGAGCTTAAGGTTGGGGACAAGATAGCAACACTTGTTTCACTTTCATTAACTCCACTTAGAATCGACAGCTTTGGAGAAATAAGAAAAGATATCGACCAGGTTGATATAAAGGGAAAGGCTATTCTGTTTGAATCAGGAATATTTGCAAAGATTCCTGAGGATATGCCAGAGAACCTTGCACTTTCAGTTCTTGATGTAGCAGGAGCACCAGCTCAGACTGCAAAGCTTGTTAAGCCTGGCGATACAGTAGTAGTTCTTGGAGGAACAGGTAAATCAGGAATGCTTTGTCTATATGAAGCAAAGAAAAGAGCAGGAGTTACAGGCAAGGTAATTTGTGTAGGAAGCAGAGAAAAGACAATTGAAAGAGCAAGATCAGCTAACCTTGCAGATGAGTATGTAGTCGCGGATGCAACAAATGCAGTTGAAGTCATGGAAAAGATAGCAGCGGTAACAGACGGAGAAATGGCTGATGTAGTAATAAACACAGTAAACATTCCAAATACAGAGATGTCATCAATCCTTATCACAAAGGACGACGGAACAGTATACTTCTTCTCAATGGCAACAAGCTTCACAAAGGCAGCCCTAGGAGCAGAGGGAGTAGGAAAAGACGTAAATATGATAGTAGGAAACGGATACTCAAAAGGTCACGCAGCGATTTCTCTTGAACTTATGAGAGAATCAGAAACACTAAGAAAGATATTTACAGAACTTTACGCGTAGGAAATCAACTAACAGATAACAATGAACATTGAACAATTGAGAAATTGCTAGGGTAGAAATTAAGGTCCAGAATCCTTCGTTTAACTTAGAATGACCAAATATTTGTCTTCCTGAGGCTATGCCGAAGGATCTTGACCTCAAAGCTCGACCTAAAATCATTGTTCATTATTCACTGTAAGTGCCCGGCAACTTAAATATCCAAAATCTATGATTTTGATATATTTTGTTGATAGGGTATCAATGTTCATTAACAAAAAAAGGAGGCAGCATTTTCATGAGAAGCTATAAAGACATACCATTATGGAAAGACGTAAAGCAGGAAGAGTGGGACGACTGGAAGTGGCAGGTAAGAAACAGGATCACAGATGTTGAGCAGCTTAGGGAAATAATCGAACTTTCCAACCAAGAGGAAAACGATATTAGCGAGGTACTTAAGAAGTTTAGAGTTGGAATCACACCATACTATGCATCACTGATGGACCCAAAGGATCCAAAATGTCCAGTTAGAATGCAGGCAGTTCCAACAATTATGGAAACACATATAAGCGAATCAGATATGGACGACCCACTACACGAGGATGCGGATTCACCAGTAGACGGATTAACACACAGATATCCGGACAGAGTTCTTTTCCTTATTACAGACCAGTGCTCAATGTACTGCAGACACTGTACAAGAAGAAGATTCGCTGGACAAAACGACTCAGGCGCTCCAATGGACAGAATCGACAAGGGAATCGAATATATCAGAAATACACCACAGGTAAGAGACGTACTGCTTTCAGGTGGAGATGCACTTCTAGTTGGAGACGACAGACTGGAGTATATAATCAAGAAGCTTAGGGAGATTCCACATGTGGAGATCATAAGAATCGGATCAAGGACACCAGTTGTTATGCCACAGAGAATCACTGATGACCTTGTAAACATGCTTAAAAAGTATCACCCAATCTGGTTGAACACACACTTCAACCATCCGAATGAAATAACACCTGAATCAACAGAAGCATGTAGAAAGCTAGCAGATGCAGGAATACCACTGGGTAACCAGTCAGTTCTTCTTAGAGGAATAAACGACTGCCCACATATCATGAAGGATCTTGTTCAAAAGCTAACAACAATAAGGGTAAGACCATACTACATCTACCAGTGTGACCTTTCAATGGGAATAGAGCACTTCAGAACCAAGGTATCAAAGGGAATTGAAATAATCGAAGCCCTAAGAGGACATACTTCAGGATATGCAGTTCCAACATTTGTAGTGGATGCACCTGGAGGAGGAGGAAAGACTCCTGTAATGCCGCAGTATGTGATTTCACAATCACCAAACAAGGTAGTCCTTAGAAACTACGAAGGAATCATCACAACATACGCTGAGCCAAATCATCTTGAGGAAGAATGTCATTGTGATGTATGCCAGGGCAAGAAGAAATCAACTTCATCAGGGGTAGCAGAGCTGATGGAAGGAACAGAGATCAAGAATCTTGAGCCAAGCTATCTGGAGAGACACGAAAGAAGTAAAAACTACAATAAGTAAGGGGAGACGCCATGTCTTTACTCAACCTTATAGGAGATAAATATCGAATAGTATCAATAATTGGCATGAGCAAGAACTCGGGAAAGACTGTAACACTAAATCACCTGATTGAAGAGGCCATGGAAGAGGGAGTTCAGCTTGGACTCACCTCTATTGGTCGTGACGGTGAAAGACTTGACAGGGTAACTGAAACTGAAAAGCCTAGAATATTTGCAGAGGAGAACACTATTGTCGCCACAACTACTGCTCTTCTGACAATGGGAGATGCCAACATAGAAATAATGAAGGTTACACCTTTTCGAACGCCACTTGGAGAGGTAATAATCGGTAAGGTAAGATCCCCGGGATATATTCAGATTGCAGGACCCCAAAGCTTAAGGGATATTCACCAGGTATGTCAGATGATGCTAAACCTGGGAGCAAAGTTTGTGGTAATCGACGGAGCTCTGGACAGAAAGTCATCGGCAGCACCAACAATTTCAGATGCAACAATCCTTTCAACTGGAGCGGTAATTTCAAGGGATGTAAACAGGGTGCTGGAGGAAACACTTCACGTACTGAGCATCCTTTCACTTCCACAGGTGGATGAGGAGGACAAGCCTCTTTTGCAGGAGCTTCTCTCAGATGATAAGCTTGCAGTTGTATCAAAAGACGGTGATATCGAAGAAATCGGACTCGAGACAGCACTGGGAAAGGGACACAAAATCGGTGAGTACCTTGATGAGGACTCCAAGTATCTTCTGATACCTGGATCACTTGTTAAGGGAACCTTGATAGATCTGACAAGAACCACCAGAAAATACAAGGATGTAAACATTGTAGTGGGAGATGGAACCAAAATATTTATACCACCAAAAGACTACCTACAATTTCTAAGGATGGGAATAAGTATAAAGGTCATAAACCCGATCAATGTCATTGGAGTTACAATCAATCCATATGCACCGGCAGGATACTATTTTGAACCCAATGAATTTCTCGACCGAATGAATACATTTATTAAGGACATACCGGTAATGGATATAATGCTGGGAGGTGAATAGGATGTTTATGGATCAAGGCACAAAGAATGCAGTGGACTTCCAGTATATTATGAATCAGATAAATGTTCTCACGCCATATGGAACCATGTTCAAGGGTCGTATGAAGCCCCATAAAAGAGGAGCGGAAAGAGGCCTTAGAAACCAGCTGGATATGCTGGAGAGCTATATACCATATGTAAAGAACAATACAATAAGAAGAGAGTTCAACAATATCCTAAGCCATATGAAGGACTTGAGACAATCCACAAAAAGAGCAATGGATGGGTTTATCCTGACTGATGTTGAGCTCTTTGAGATCAAGAACTTTCTGTATAACCTGAGTCACCTGAAGAATCTTCTTGATGAATACGAAATACCGGATTTCCCGGAGACCAGAGTAGAAAAGATTCCTCAGCTTGAAAGCCTGCTAGACCCAGAAGAGACTGGAATTGCAACCTTCTACATCTACGATGCCTATTCAGAGGAACTGGCATCAATCAGAAAAGATAAAAGGGATACGGACAAGCAGATCAGACTTGAAAAGAAATGGATCAAGGACAAGGTCAAGGAGGATTTGGGGCTTGACCTTAGACCTGACAATACCGTTGTCGTTAACAGGGACAACAAGGAGATGCTTAAGACAATAAAGGCATATCCTTACCTGACCTACTTTTCAGAGACCTACCTGAATATAAAGTTTACAATTGTTCCAACAGATGACCTTTCAAAGGCAGAGCGGAGCCTGGAGCTACTTCGGGACAAGGAAGAGCGAGAGGAAATGAGTATCAGGGAGGAACTGTCCAAGGAAGTTGGGAAAAGGAGACGTGAACTCTACAGAAATATGCTTGCAATCGGCAAGCTTGACCTTGTGCTCGCAAAGGCAAAGCTTGCAATTGATATGGATGCAGCAAAGCCTAAAATCATAGATGAGCATATAATAAACATAAAAAGGGGAAGACATCCAAAGATTGAAGAGCTGCTGAGGGAAAAGAACCTTCAGTTTACTCCAATCAGCATCAAACTAGGAGAAGGGGTAGCCTGTATCACAGGAGCCAACATGGGCGGAAAGACCATAAGCCTTAAGCTTGTGGGGATGTTGGCGGCAATGGCACACTACGGATTGTATGTGCCAGCTGAATCGATGGAGATTGGACTAAGCCTCTATATCAAGTCATCAATTGGAGATATGCAGTCTACAGACAGCGGACTGTCCACCTTCGGAGGAGAGGTTGAAGTGGTAAGTGATGCAATGAAAAGGTCCGATGAGAAGGGACTAATCCTGATCGATGAGCTTGCAAGGGGAACAAACCCGGAGGAAGGCTATGCCATTTCAAAGGCGATTGCAATCTATCTCATGGACAAGCCCGCAATATCGCTTATTACAACACACTATGACAATGTTGCAGACATTGAAGGCATCCAGCACCTTCAGGTGGTTGGACTGTCAGAGCTGGATGTTGAAACCCTTTCAGAGGAAATCTCAGAAGGGGATGGAATGGAGATAATCAATAAGTATATGGATTATCGCTTGAGAGTGGTAGACAAATCAACAGGAATCCCAAGGGATGCAATAAACATAGCAAGAATAATGGGACTAAGACCAGAGATACTAAAGATAGCGGAGATTATTTTAACAACGAACAGTTAACATCGAATAATGAACAATGAAAAGCATATGTCATCCCGACCCTTGTGGAGGGATCTCAGACCAATAAGCTAGACCCAAAATCACTATTCACTGTTCACTATTCACTTTTCGTTGTAGTGAAAGGAGTTGATACCTTGTCAAAACTAAATCTGGACATCAATAAAATAGAGGCATCCAGAGCCTCAGCAAGAAACATCGCAGAAGACATTCAAAACTTCATCGACGAACATACAACCGTATCCACGGAAAGAACCATTGTAAGACTACTTGGAGTGGATGGAGTGGATGAAATCGAAAAGCCACTTCCAAACGTATTAGTGGACAATATCGTCGAAGGAGGCGGACTTGAAAGAGGAGCAGCATACTGGGTTGGAAACGCAATGCTGAACCTCGAAATCACACCACAGGAAATTGCAGAGAAAATTGCAGCAGGTGAGGTTGATATCACAAGACTTCCTGCAAAGGATGAGCAGGAAATAGAGGATGTAATCCATACGGTAGCACAGGAAACAATAGAGAAGATCCTGGCAAACAAGAAAATAAGAGACGACTACATTGCAGACTTTGGGCCAGCCAAGACACCAAATCTCTATGTAATCGTAGCAACAGGAAATATCCACGAGGATATTGTACAGGCGAGAGCAGCTGCAACCCAAGGTGCAGATATTGTAGCTGTAATCAGAACAACTGGACAGTCACTTCTTGATTACGTACCATACGGAGCAACTACAGAAGGATTTGGAGGAACCTACGCAACCCAGGAGAACTTCAGGCTTATGAGAGAAGCTCTAGATGAAGTAGGGGAAAAGATAGGAAGATACATCAAACTCACAAACTACTGCTCAGGATTGTGCATGCCAGAAATTGCAGCAATGGGAGCAATTGAAAGAGTGGACATGATGCTTAACGATGCCCTTTACGGAATCCTATTCAGGGACATCAACATGCAAAGAACCCTTATAGACCAGTACTTTTCAAGGGTAATAAACGGCTTTGCAGGTATAATCATAAACACAGGAGAAGACAACTATCTTACAACTGATGATGCAGTTGAAGCAGCGCACACGGTACTTGCATCCCAGTTTATAAATGAGCAGTTTGCACTTAAGGCAGGCCTGCCAGAAGAGCAGATGGGTCTGGGTCATGCATTTGAGATGGAGCCAACGCTGGAAGACGGCTTCCTGTTAGAGCTTGCACAAGCTCAGATGGCAAGGGAAATATTCCCGAATGCACCGCTTAAGTATATGCCACCAACCAAGTTTATGACAGGAAACATATATAAGGGGCATGTGCAGAATGCAATGTTCAATATGGTATCAATAATGACGAATCAGGGAATTCAGCTTCTTGGAATGCTTACAGAAGCTATTCATACACCACATCTTCACGACAGATACCTTTCAATTGAAAATGCACAGTATGTATTCAACAACGCAAGACATCTTAGTGATGAGATAGAGTTCAAGAAAGACGGAGTGATCCAGAAGAGAGCTCATTCAGTTCTTGAAGAAGCAAGCGGTCTTCTTCAGCAGATTGAAAGAGAAGGCCTGTTCCAGACAATTGAGCAAGGTAAATTCGGTGGAGTAAGACGTATGAGAACCGGAGGTAAAGGACTTGCAGGTATTGCCAGGAAGGACTCAGGATACTTTAATCCATTTATCCAGATGATGCTTGGAGGTGACAGATAATGAGTGAAATTCAAAAAGTCGACCTTACAAAAGTAAAGCCATACGGAGATACAATGAACGACGGAGCAGTCCAGCTAAGTTTCAGTCTTCCTGTCCCATACGGCGATGAAGCAAACGAAGCAGCAAGACAGTTGGCCAAGAGAATGGGTTTTGAAGAGCCGGCAGTAGTTTACTCTCATGATCTTGGGATTAACTACACATACTTTGTAATGTACGGAAAAACTGTTCATTCAGTTGATTACTCATCAATCGAGGTTCCAAAGGTGGATGTTGATGTTATGGAAAAGCATGACATCGAGGACTACATCAAGGACAATATAAAAAGAGATGTTGTAATTCTTGGAGCATGCACAGGAACAGATGCCCATACAGTAGGAATCGACGCAATCATGAATATGAAGGGCTATGCAGGTCATTACGGCCTGGAAAGATACGAAGGGATGCAGGCATACAATCTAGGAAGCCAGGTTCCAAACGAGGAGCTTGTTGCAAAGGCAATTGAAATGAAGGCAGATGCACTTCTAGTATCACAGGTGGTAACCCAGAAGGATGTTCATATCCCAAACCTGACAGAGTTGGTGGAACTACTTGAGGCAGAGGGAATAAGAGACAAGATAGTTCTTGTATGCGGAGGACCAAGACTGAGCCATGAGCTCGCAAAGGAACTCGGCTACGATGCAGGCTTTGGATCAGGAAGCTATGCCGAGGATGTTGCAACCTTTGTTGTAAATGAAATTGTCAAGAGAGATTTAGTATAACAGAATAGATATAATTTATACCGGGAGCAATCAGAAAAATGGTTGCTCCCGGTATTTTTTTGTAACTATAGATTTTACTCTATCAGTAGCATTAACAACTATAAGAAGTTATTGTTATTTTATTGTTAAGAAATAAAACTGAAATAAAATTGATATAAAACAGAAATAAAATTACTAGCGGTATAAATGATAATAATAACCATTATCAATAAGCAATTTAATATATTGTTTTACTATTTAACATAGTACATGAAAGGTAGGAATGAGAGGAGGACTGGATATGTCTAAGCGTTTATCGAATAGTTTAAGGAGATCAACTAAAGCATATAAGAGAAATCAAGAGAAAAAGAGGCAACTAATCAGCAAGGCGGCTGCAAAAACAATGGCAACAACATTGATTGCCGCTAGACTAATGTCACCAATGTCAGAGGTTGAAGCTAGTTCATTCAACGATTTCAACCAAACAGGTTCAAATAATGTTCAGAATGAAGTTCAACTACAGGGAAGCGATGAGCAAGGAAGCGATGAAAAAGGCAGCGATGAGCAAGGCAGCGATGAGCAAGGAAGCGATGAAAAAGGAAGCGATGAGAAATCCGATGAGCAGTCAGATGAAACAAGCGATGAGAAATCCGATGAGCAGTCAGATGAAACAAGCGATGAGAAATCCGATGAGCAGTCAGATGAAACAAGTGATGAGAAATCCGATGAGCAGTCAGATGAAACAAGCGATGAGAAATCCGATGAGCCAACAGATGAACCAACAGATGAGCCAACAGATGAGCCAACAGATGAACCAACAGATGAGCCAACAGATGAGCCAACAGACGAACCGACAGATGAACCAACAGATGAACCGACAGATGAACCAACAGACGAGCCGACAGATGAACCAACAGATGAGCCGACAGATGAACCGACAGACGAGCCAACAGATGAACCGACAGATGAGCCGACAGATGAACCGACGGATGAACCGACAGATGAACCAACAGACGAGCCAACAGATGAACCAACAGATGAACCGACAGATGAACCAACAGACGAGCCAACAGATGAACCAACAGATGAACCGACAGATGAACCGACAGATGAACCAACAGACGAGCCAACAGATGAACCGACAGATGAACCGACAGATGAGCCGACAGATGAACCGACAGACGAACCGACAGACGAACCGACAGATGAGCCGACAGATGAACCGACAGATGAACCGACAGATGAACCAACAGACGAGCCAACAGATGAACCAACAGATGAGGCTGTCGGAGGAGAAACTGAAGAGATTGATGAAGAAATCCCTCAAGGAAATCCAGATCCAGTTGAAGACGAAGAAGTGATAGTGGAAGAAGTGCCACAATCATCACCAACAACACTTCCTGCAACAGGAGCACTTGATACTTCAGCATCAGGTATATTTGGAAGTATTATGATGGGACTGGGATATATGTTAAGAAAAAGAAACTAGAAAATGAAGTAATATTGAAATAGAATGAATTAGTTTATCAGTGACCATGCTCCTTCTAGGCTGACAGGAGTATGGTCATTTTGTATATCAGGAAGCTCTTAAAAACTATATTTTACATATATATTATTAGTTTTTGTGTCATTGTCACTTAAATTGACAAAATAATTTGAAAAAAATTAATAAAACTTGACCATTTACCCGTTAATTGGGTATAGTAATAATTATACGAGGTAAAAATAGCATTATATCAGTATTGTTTGAGTAGAACTGGAATTTTTCATATGTAATAATTATTATCTAGTGAAAAACATTTGGGTTGTATATTGCATATGCAAAATACTTTATAGGATCTTTGTTATAGGGGTGGGTGAGATTATGAAGCTCTACATTACAACACTTGGTGACTTCGACATGTTGATGGAAGGAAAATCCATAATGCAGGATGCAAGTCGCTCATACAAGCTTTTCAAGCTTCTTGAGTACTTTTTGACGTTCAAGAACAAGAAACTTCTACCAGAGGTAATAATCGAAAACCTGTGGCAGGACCAGGATTCAATGGATCCTAAGAACATGATCAGAGGACAGATATTCAGGTTAAGACAAATACTTAAGGAAATCTTGCCAGAAGACAACTATCTTACAATAAGTTTCAGTAACGGCTATTATACATTGGAAGTTGGCAACAATGTAATCCTTGACACTGATGAGTTGGAATCGTGGATACAAAAAGGAGACGAAGCGCTGGAAATTGACCAGGACAAAGCCTTGACGGCATACAGAAATGCAATAAATCTTTACAGAGGAGGATATCTCGCAGAAAATCCTTACGAGATATGGCTTGTACCTGTAAGAAGCTACTACAAACGAATTTATGTAAAGACACTGGAAAAGCTTGTAGACCTTTGTTCAGAAAAAGGAAGAGATGAGGAAATTGTAAGGCTGTGTGAAAAGGCAATAACAATTGAACCTTACGAGGAAAAGATTCATAAGTTTCTAATAGAAAGTCTTTTAAGACTCGGTAAAATACAGAATGCCCATAATCACCTGGAGTTTATGCAGGTGGCATTTGAGAAGGAAATGGGAATAACAACAACCTCACTAATAAGAGAAATACAAAGAAAAATACAGAGCTACTCAACCGACAAGGTGGAATTGACGGTTAAAGATATTAACAAAAAACTCGATGAAACTGGATTAACAGGACCTCTTAAATGCGAATCAGAGTACTTTAAGCTTTTATACAATAGCCACAAGAGGAGAAGAAAGATTGATCAGGAGGATGATGATTATATTAGCTTGATAACACTTGATGAATCACAAGTGGACAGTGTAGAAAAATGGCAAAACGTCATAACGAAAGTACTTCAAAACACCCTTAGAAAAGGCGATATTTTCACACTGTGGAATGATTCTCAGATTCTGATATTGCTTCCTGAAGTAAAGAATGGTGGAATCAAGGTTGTAGAAAAAAGAATCAAGGATTATCTTAAGACGAACAATGGAAATTTATTTGATATGTCATTTAAGTTTATACCAATAGAGAATAAAACTGATTTGGACTTCAACAATCAGTAGACACTTCAATAGAACCTTAATCATGGATAAGCTCGCAAGAGCTTATTTTTTTGCATAAATTTTAATAAAATCAAAATAAAACTGAAATAAAACTGGTATAAACGCTAAATAAAATCAGCAAATGGTATATTTTAAGTAGCAGTAAAAATAATCCCAAGAGAAGGGGGCGATGGTATGGAATACCCTTCAAAAAACGACTTTTTCATAAGATTTAAGGCACTGATTAATGAAAGAGGCCGATTTATTGATTACGTTTTGGTGGAGGTAAGTGATAATTTTTATTTTGCAACTGGAATGAATTCCGACAGAGTTTTAGGAGAAAAACTTGCAAACATGGTTATTGAAATGGAAAATCCAGTTTTAGGATTAAAAGATTTTCATTATCAGATGCTTCCAAAGACAAGGAGGAAATTCGAACACTTTGTAGAGGAAGAAGACAGATGGTATCTGGTAACGCTCTATAGTGATGAAAGAGATTACCTTATGATGGTTTACACAGACATTTCAAGGTACAAGGAAGGATCATCAAAAGGTAGAAAGCATATGTTTGGAAATAAAGAGAGCGATGATAGCAGTAGGAAATTTGGTTAAGGGAGGAAAAGGTAATGGGTAAAACGGGATCGAAATTTTTGACCTTTTTAGTAGTTTTTTCAATGTTAATGAGTATGGGGGTAAGTTTTGCAGATGTTGGAACCGTTTGGACAACTAATGAAAGTGGGACAGTACAAAACGGAACTCCTATTTATAATTTAAAACAGGATGTCTGGGTTAGAGTCAGTGGCACTGAAGACCAGACTGATGTGCAAGTAGAGGTAAAACAAGCCCAAGGTAACACCAGTTTAGGTTCAGGAAGTGTTGATATTGTTTACACTGAAGGGTATTTTAGTTTTAGATTATGGGATGTAGTACAATTTGGTGATAGTGAAAATGGGGTTTATAAGGTTGAAGTTGGAGGTAATTCTAATTCTGATAACTTCAAGATAAAATCTCAATTAATAACGTATACAGTAACGTATGATGGAAATGGAAACACAGGCGGAACTGAACCGATAGATGATAACAATTATGAAGAAGATGATGAAGTAACAGTATTAGGACAAGGATCACTGGTAAGAGAAGGTTATACATTTGAAGGCTGGAACACAAAAAATGATGGTACAGGAACAGAATATGAAGAAGATGACACCTTTGATATGCCAGCAGTGGATGTAATCCTGTATGCACAATGGGACTATAATGGACCAGAAGATGTAATAGTAACATTTGATGAGAATTACACAGGCGCACCATCAACCTACACAAGAACAACAGAAGAAAATACAGTTCTTGGTGAAAGTATGCCAGATGATCCGACAAGAACAGATTATGATTTTCTAGGTTGGAATACAGAAAGTGATGGAACAGGTAGTGCCTTTACAGCATCGACAACAGTTACAGCACCGATTACAGTATATGCACAATGGGACTATAATGGACCAGAAGATGTAATAGTAACATTTGATGAGAATTACACAGGCGCACCATCAAC
>NZ_JBMEMN010000025.1:0-8465 GCF_049310905.1 Gudongella sp. DL1XJH-153 | reverse complement strand
CTACACAAGAACAACAGAAGAAAATACAGTTCTTGGTGAAAGTATGCCAGATAATCCGACAAGAACAGATTATGATTTTCTAGGTTGGAATACAGAAAGTGATGGAGACGGAACTAGATTTACAGACGAAACAATAGTGAGAGCAGATATAACAGTATATGCAGAGTGGGATGAAGATAATGACCCAAGACCTAATCCAGATCCAACCTACACAGTAACCTTTGAAGACTATGATGGAACTACAATAAAAAGAGATAGAGTTAATCCTGGTAGAGATGCAAATCCTCCTGGAGATCCAACAAGAACTGGATTTGAATTCAAAGGCTGGGAAGGCAACTGGAGAAATGTTAGAAAGAATGAAACAGTAGTTGCACTTTACGAAGAAATAGTAATAGAAGAAATCATAATTGAAGAACCAATAACAGAAGCACCACCGGTTGTGATACCTCCAGTGGAAGTAGTGGAAGTACCAGTTGAAGTTCCAGCAGCGGCACCAACCCTACCAAAAACAGGATCAGTAGGAGCGGGAGAGATGGCAGGTTTTGGAGCACTGATGATGGCAATAGGAATTCTTCTAGGAAAGAAAAAAGGATTCTAGAATAATAAACTGAAGTTGAACAAAAATCATTCAGGGTGTACACTATATTTTGAGTAGTGTACACCCTGAATCTTTTTTGTAATTCTATCGTAAGAGTTTAAAAGACATCATAGGGTATATGAGACATAAGAAAAGTGAAGTACCAAACAGGAGTGACATTAGATGCTTGAATTATTACTATTGATAAAATTTATAATATATACAGGGGTAATAAGAGTTGAACACAATAGATTAGGAGTTATTCTTACAAGCTTCTTTATAAGCGTAGTAATCCTTCAGCTGATAAAAAGGATTAAAGGCAAGAGAAGATTTGCATATATCTTTGGATTCTATGGCTTTGTATCTCTCCTCATGCTCATAAACGGAGCATACTTCACACAGTTTAACAGTCTGACATCCGTTAATGTAATAGGACAGATACCCCAACTTGTAAATGTGGGGGATAATCTCAAATTTCTGATCGATTTCAAGAAGATAGCTCTACTAATGGAGTTGCCAATAGTATATTATTATTTTAAGCATGTAAAAAGAAACTATGATCCAGTAAAGAAGATTCCCTTCAAGTACAAACCAAATGCACTTATCACAGGAATAGTAGCATTGGCAATTCTGATTCAGTATTTTGGATACACAGGACAAATGACTTCCGTTGCTGCGCAGGAACTATTCTTGTACCATACAATAGATATAGGTCGTAGTATTGTAAGGGAACATAAGGCAGCTGCACAAGTACTGACAATGGACTACCGCATGGAAAGGATACGTATGCGAAGGAATCTTATAAATGGCAACTACACTGGAGTCGGAGAAGGGAAGAACCTTATAGTGATTCAGGTGGAAGCACTTCAGGACTTTTTAATTGGACGAACATATCTTGGACAGGAAATCACCCCGAATTTAAACAGGCTTGCAAACAGTGAATCATCATTATACTATAATAACTACTTTCAACTTGTTGGAAAGGGAAATACCTCGGATGCAGAATTTGTATCTCACAATTCACTGTACCCTTCATTGGGAGAGCCCACATATTTGGAGTATGAGGAGAATAACTACTACGGTCTACCATGGCTTTTAAGAGATAACGATTATACTGCCTGGGCTTTCCATGGGTATGAAAGAGACTTCTGGAACAGGGAAGAGGCATATGTAAACCAGGGCTTTCAAAGATTTATAGCAGAGGATAATTTCCAGTTTGAAGAAGAAGTAGGTTTTGGTATGAAGGATGAAGATTTTTTCGAGCAATCTTTGGAATACCTAAAGGAGCTTGATCAGGTGGATGATAATCCTTACTATGCATTTATGGTAACCTTGACAAGTCATACACCATTTGAGATGCATGAGGAGGACCAACATCTGCAGCTAAAACCTGAGCATAAGGGCACAATTCTAGGAGACTATCTTCATGCTATACATTATACTGACAAGGAGCTTGGAAAATTTATCGATAATCTGGAAGAGCAGGGCTTGCTTGAAAACTCAGTACTGGCAATCTACGGAGATCACTTTGGGATGAATGCTGTCAATGAAATAGACCAGGAGCTTATGACAGATTACCTCCATACAACATATGACTTTGACCATATGATGAATGTTCCACTGATAATCAACATACCTGGAGAAACCCTTGGAATTGAAATCTCCACAATTGGAAGCCAGATTGATTTCTATCCAACAATGGCAAATATCATGGGATATCCAATAGATAAGGGTATAATATTCGGTAGAGACCTGAATAACCTTCAGACAAGAAACTATGTTTACCCTGTAAGCTTTATGAAACCAGGTTCAGTGATAACTGAGGAAGCAGTATTTGAAATGTCCAGGGATGATATATATGAGCACAGTAGAGCGTATGACAGAATAACCAGAGAATCAATAGACATCAATAAATTCAAGAATCTAAGCAACAGAGCGATACAGGAGATAACACTATCAAATTATATATTGGACAATGACTTGGTAAGAGTAATTAACAAGTCCAAGAGTACAATATATAAATAAATTGTTATCCCGACTAGCAGAAAGGATTTCAGACCCTTGAAAACTACCCAAATAATTATGAATTAAGTCTGTCATCCTGAAGCTAAGCTGAAGAATCTTGACCCCAGAGCTTTACCATAATAATTGAGAATTGAGAAATTAGATTTGCCACGTGCCCAGCAATAGAAGTATCCGAAATCTTTGATTTCGATATATTTCATTGATAGGGTATGAACTGAATTAACCCGGAGGTGTCAAATGAAAAAACTTTTAACATTACTATTAGTAGTATCCCTACTATTACCAACAACCGTATTCGCTCAGGAATCCTCATTGGGTAACATACAATCCTTTGAAACAGAAGCGGATTTGGAACTGATGACTGAAGTATACAATTTCATTCAGGAAGCATATCCTCTTGAACTAGACAACAAGGCAGTAATTGAAGGTGGACTTAAGGGAATGCTTCAAGCGATTGATCCTTACAGCGACTACTACACTCCAGAGGAAGCATCAGAACTGTATATGGAGCTGATGGGATTCTTTACAGGGATAGGTATATATATTGAAAAGGAAGAAAACTACATTACCATAGTAGATACAATTGAAGGAGCCAATGCAAGAGAAGCAGGATTACTGCCTGAGGATGTAATAATTTCAATAGATGGAATTGACACGAGAGACATGCCCCTCTCAGAAGCATCCAGCATGATAAAGGGAGTCAAGGGTACAACAGTGAAGCTTGGAATAAAGAGATCAGGGGTGGATGATATCCTGTACTTTGAGATTATTAGGGATGAGATAGTAATCAATCCAGTAGCATACAGTGAGATAGAAGAAGGAATTGGATATATAAATCTAAGCGAGTTCAGCCAGACAGCTGCAATCGAAACAAGAAGAGCCCTCGGTCAATTCAACAAATCAGGTATAAGAAAAATCATACTTGATTTAAGGGATAATCCAGGCGGTCTACTAGATCAGGCAGTAAAGATAGCTAAGGAGTTCGTAGCCGAAGGACCAATAGTTCATATTAGGGAAAAGAACTCAGCCCTTTTAACATATTCATCCTACAACGAAGTACCGGATTACGATCTGGTATTGTTGGTTAACGAAAACAGTGCCTCTGCATCAGAAATACTTGCAGGAGCGATAAGAGACAGAAATGCAGGTACTATAATAGGAAAGAAAACATTTGGCAAGGGAATAGTTCAAAGTATCATACCTTTGGAGAACGGAAGTCTTATTAAAATGACAACAGCAGAATACCTTACGCCAAAATACAGAAGCATCCACGGAATAGGAATAGAACCGGACATAGTTGTTGAGAACATAGAAAGACTTGATCTTCAATTACAAAGAGCTATTGAACTATTACAGTAAAGATAAAGGACAGAGCTAAAGGTAAGAAGTAAGAGGTAAGAGGTAAAAGTAAGATTAAAAACATTGCTATGGAGGAATTATGGCTGAAACAATACTGTCAACTAAGAGTATGGGTTTTTCAATCAAAATAATAAACCTGAGCAAAGAGTTGCAAGAGAAAAAAGAGTTCATTATGTCGAAACAGATAGTAAGAAGTGGCACCAGCATAGGAGCAAATATTCGGGAAGCTAAATTTGCACAGAGTGATTTGGACTTTATTCACAAGATGAGTATAGCCTTGAAAGAATCCAATGAAACATTGTACTGGCTCGAGCTTCTTTACCGAACAGACTATATTACCAAGCAGCATTATTTTGAATTGAGAAATGATTGTGAGGAGCTTCTTAGAATTCTGCATTCAACTGTGGTCACCTGCAAGAAGAAGTTAAACAATCAAAGCAAGTAATTAATTAGAGGCTGGCTTGTTAGAGTAACAAACAAAGCTAGCTTCTTTTTAATTATTACCTCATAGATATTATCTCTTTCATCCCTTAAATTTTAGTTATTAACTATTAGCTGTCTTTTTATTACTTCTTAGTTCTTAGATATTACCTATTAGATCTAAGCTTAATACACAAAGCGTAGTTTGAACCGATCAATAGCCGTACATACAGGTATATTACAAGCAAGACTCCTATTTGTAATACGCTTGTAATGTTAATATCAAAGTTGCCGTGGTATAATACATACATGAAGCACGTAATTTAGGAGTGTTTCCTATATTACAAATTCATTACACAGCCATCTTAATCTTGATTTAAGGGTGGTGTAATGCTATAATCAAGTGTAGAATGATGGTAAATTGAATATTTTACCATTTTCTACAGCAAGAGTCAGAGGGGTTTCGAGGGAATGACCCACTGACAGAATACTTCATTCCTTCAGAAAATATAATATACATTATAAGGAGGGTTTTATTGATGAAGAAGCATTTAGCATTAGTATTGGCTTTAGTAATGGTTTTATCAAGTTTCAGCTTCGTATCAGCAGCACCAGATTTTGCTGATGTAAAAGATACGATGTATGAAGAGGCAGTTGATAGACTGGAATTACTAAATGTCCTTAAGGGTTACCCAGATGGAACTTTTAGACCAGATAACTCAATCTCTAGAGCAGAATTTGCTGCTGTAGCGGTAAGAGCTAGAGGTCTTGAGGGAGTAGCTGTAGCAGCTGCCGGACTTCCATCAGGATTCAGCGATGTACCTGCAAACCATTGGGCAGCAGGATACGTTGGAACAGCTGCGAGCATGGGAATTGTAAACGGAATCGGAAACGGTATGTTTGCACCTGCAGCTCCAGTTAAGTATGAAGAAGCAGTAACTATGCTTGTAAGAGCACTTGGTTATGAGAATGATGCACAAGCAAAAGGTGGATATCCATTCGGCTACCTTATAGTAGCTGAAGAGATTGACCTATTGGATGACGTAAGAGCAACTCAAGGAACTTGGGCATCAAGAGGTATGGTTGCAATGTTGACTGACAATGCTCTTGAAATTCCAATGATGATATCAGTTGGATCTGGTGACGATGCAAGATGGATCGTTTCAGGAGAAGACAGAACTGACGAGCAACGTCTTCTTGACTTTATGGGATTTGAAAAAGTTAATGGTGTTGTAGAAGTTCAAGACATGGATGACATGGAGATTGAGCTTGATGGCGATGAGTATGTTACTCCTGCTGGATTTGATTTCTTTGTTCTTGAAGGCGCAGAAATAACAGCTTGGGTAGATGGCGACGACATAATAGTGTACACTCTAGAAGATGAGATTCTTTTCGGAGCAGTTGACGCTAACGCGGATCTTGACGAAATTGAAATGGTTAAGTCAGAAGACGAGTATGACGTTGCAGAAGATGTAGTAGTTATGGATGCAGACTTTGCAAAAGTTGTAATCAATGGCGACGATGAAGTTTCATTCTTCGAAGGATATGACATGGATGGATTCATTCTTGTTGATGAAATCGATGATGAAATGATTCTTGACCTAAACGAAGATGAAGTTGATGTTGAAGACTTTGTAGTTCTTAAAGGTGAAATGACAGTAAGCATTGACGATCTTGAAGAAGGAGATGTAGTATTCTACGTTGTTAACGATGATGTTCTTGGCGGAGAGTATGAAGGACTTGCTGTAGCTTACAATGAAAGCGTAATGGGAGAAATCTCAAGAGTATACACAGATGGATTCAGACTAGAAGGCGATGACTACAAATGGACTTCAGACGCTCAATATCTTGATGATGGAGATCTTGGTGACCTTACAGCTGACTTGGCTGAAGGTATGATGGATGAAGAAATGGATGTTGAAGCATTCCTTGACTTCAATGAAGATGTGGTTCTATTGGTAGGAGATACTGGAGAAGCTGCAACTTCCAAGTTCTACGCAGTATTGATTGATAATGCTGTAGCGTATGTTGGAAGAGGCGGAGACATGCTAGCTCTTGATTTGTTAAACGAGTTTGGCGAAGAGATGGAGTTGGATATTGCTAAGAGCTTTATCGAAGACGGTGACTTCACAGTTGAAGTTGATGCTCAAGCAACCTTTACTACTAATGCAGCAATAACTACTGTAGCAGATGAGTTTAAACTCAATGCTGAGCCATTCTTGTTTGAGGTTGAAGTTGATGAAGATGGAGATCTTGAGACTCTAAAACTGCTTGCAATTGATGTGTTAATTGATCATGACGCAACTACAGTTACTGAAGGATTCGAGATTGACGACACTTACGCAGCAGTTGAAGTAGCAACTGATGATAGTGCAGACTTCAGACTAATGTCAAGTACAGTAGTATTTTATGAGTATGACACAACAAATCTTGATTTTGAGGAAGTAGCTACACTTGGAGAAGTTGAAGATTTCTCAGAAGTAGAAGAAGGATTTGCTTATGTTAAGAATGGCAGAATAGAAGTTGCTCTTGCAACTATGACAGATGCTGATACAGACACTACTGACTACACTGGTCTAGTTACTGATATCAGAGAAATAAGAGGCGGAGACTTAGAAATTACCATTGAAGTATTTGGTGTAGAAATGGAATTTGTTACTGCAGATGGTGCAATAATTCCTGACACTGCTGCTGAAGATATGATATGGACTCTAGTAGTTGGAGATACTTCAAATGAAATAGACGAAATCAAATCAGTAGACTATGATAAAGATTGGATTGTCGATTCTGTAGATGTTTCAGATAATGAAATAGTAGTTAAGGAAACTGCTACTAGTACAGCAACAGTAACTATTGAGTTGATTGATGACGCAGTTATCTATGATGTTGATGATGATTTTGCAGAACTTAGACTAAGAGATGTTACAAAAGGCGATGTAATAAATGTAGTGTTTGATGAAGACAGCAACTACTGGGTAGCTTATGTACTAGTTGATCCATCAGATGCAACTGTAGTTACTGGACTAGACATGACTTACACTACAGCAGGAGCTATCGAACTTGAAGGACTTAAAGCTGAAACAGGTTATACTGTAAGAGTTGTAACATCAAGAGATTCCAATATTATTGGTGACTTTGGATTTGTTACTGGTGAAGATGTAACAACTGCATCAGTTGATTTAACTGCAGAACTTACTAATGGTATAACTTATGTTGCAGAATTGTACTATACTGCTGATCTTGTTAATGCATCACCTTCAAGACTTGATGCAGTAAGCTTTACGGCTGTAAGTAGTAAATAATTAAAATAATAATATAGGCAAATTAGTTATATAATGTCTACAATATTATATTAACATGAATAAAGGCCCTCTCGAGGGCCTTTATTCATGTTAAAAAAGATACTGTTTCTTTAGTTGCTTTCATTTCCATGTTTCATTTGATATAATTCAGGTATATACATATTACTGAAGGCCATAGTAGGGGAGGAATAAAATAATGAAGAACAATACTATAATATTTGGACTGATTGTATCCTTGGCATTTATTTCATTAAGTGATTCTAGAGTTTTTGCCGAGGAGACAGCTGTTGAAGAGAGTGAGATAGTATCTGAAGAGTCACTTTCTAAAGAAGAAATTTTTGAGGATGAAGTATTGGAATTAAGTCTCCAGGAAGCAATTGATTACGCTATTGTAAACAGTAAGGAGATGGTAATACAGAGAATTGAAATGGAGAAGTCTGAATTGGAGTACAAGCAGAATAAAAGTTCCATAAAGGATACAGAGGATGCCTTGGATTTGATGGATAGACTATCAATACCAAGAAGATATGAGGTTACACCGGATGAAAATGTAAACAGGGCACTGATCAAGAATGGTGGAGCAATGAAGCAGGTTGAATTGGTCTATAATATGGCAAAATGGAATCATGACACAACCGAGAATCAGATTAAGTATAATGTCGAGAAGGCATACTTTGACTTATTGCAAACAGAGAAAGAATTGAAAATAGCTGAAGAAAACCTTGCACTTGTACAAAAACAATATGAACATGGTAAGCTTCGATATGAAGTTGGCATGATAT